>CAMWXA010000018.1 GCA_947178035.1 uncultured Lachnospiraceae bacterium
ACGGATAGTGGTGACAGAATATATTTGGGAACAGATTTTCCAGATGAGTTTGCAGGTTCAAAATATACAAGAAAGTCAAAAGGTGCGCGGGCTAAGGCGAAAGCCAATGTAGCGCAGGGAGTTCGGGAATTGATAGAAATTGCCACTAATAAAACATTTCGGGAAAATCATAAAGAGAAACATAGCACAGATGCCAGAAATGGATGGTATTATTATACTATGCGGTTTGCGCTTCCGATTTACGATAATGAAAAAAAGACAAATCAGTACAATGTATATACTGGATGTCTGGTGGTTAACTGTGCTTTGGGAGGAAAGATGTATTTATATGATTTGGTTGACATTAAAAAAGAAGCAAGTAACCCACTCAAGACTATTTAATAGCCAAATGGTACAAAACCGCTTCCTTTCTTACAAGTTAGCACATGAATTCGGTTTTGTCAAGTAGAATGAGATGTTTTAGCAACATTTGGAGGATTTGTATCGTATGATTTCGTTACCACAAGATTTTATGATTCGGATGCAGGATATGCTCGGGGAAGCGTATCCTGCTTTCCTGTGTAGTTATGAAGAGAAAAAAGTTCAGGCACTGCGGGTGAACACACTGAAGGGCACATGTGAGGAATTTTTGAAAAAAGTGTCCTATGCAGATTTGAGACCTGTTGCGTGGGAGCAAAACGGATTTTATTACAGGAGTGAAGACAGTGGTTTTACCCCTGGCAGGCACCCGTTTCATGAGGCGGGTGTCTATTACATACAGGAGCCAAGCGCAATGGCGCCGGCTGCTTATCTGGAAGCGAAGCCGGGGGAGCGGGTGCTTGATCTGTGCGCGGCTCCCGGGGGAAAGACAACGCAGATTGCTTCTTATATGAAGAATGAAGGGATTCTTGTGTGCAACGAGATTCATCCGGCACGGGCGAAGATCCTCTCGGAAAATGTGGAGCGCATGGGGATACGAAATGCCCTTGTCACCAACGAGACGCCGCAGCGCCTGGCGGAGGTATTCGGGGATTATTTTGACCGCATCCTTGTGGATGCCCCTTGCTCCGGTGAGGGGATGTTTCGGAAGAATGAGGAGGCGTGCGGTGAGTGGAGTCTGGAAAATGTTCAGCTCTGTGCGGACAGGCAGGATGAGATTCTTGACTGTGCGGATGCGATGCTCCGTCCGGGCGGAAGGCTTGTGTACGCAACCTGTACCTTTGCGCCGGCTGAGAACGAGGGCAGCATCGCACGGTTTTTGGAGCGCCATCCGGAATATCAGATCGTGGCAGTCCCAAAATGTGATGGAATGGCAGAGGGCGTTCCAAAGTGGGCTTTTTATGGTGCGGACTGTGATCATGGCAGAGTTGCGACAGATTGCGGGAATGGTTGTGATAACGGTCATTTGTCAGGGGGCGGAAATGCACAAAGCGATAGGGATATGACGAAAAAGGAAGGCAGCGGAGCGTTAAAGCATACGATCAGGCTTTTCCCCCATCAGGTTAAAGGAGAAGGGCATTATCTTGCTGTGCTGCAGAAACAGGGCGAAGTGCCAGATGGATATCACAGCCTCCCGCAAAACGGGCTGCAGAAAGGCATCCATGCAAAAGAGGTAAAGGAATTTCTGCAGTTTCAGCAGGAAACGCTGAACGGAAACCTGGTGGAGGATGCGGAGTGCTGTCTTCTGAAATTTGGAGACCAGCTGTATCGGATGCCAGACGATATGCCGTCCATCAAAGGACTCAAGGTGCTGCGCGCAGGACTACATCTTGGAACGCTCAAGAAAAATCGCTTCGAGCCCTCCCATGCATTGGCGCTGGCGCTGACAGGAGAGGACGCGAGACAGTCAATGGAGCTTGGCAGTGATGAGAATGCGAGGGCGTATCTGGGCGGAATGACATTGAATCACAGCGGTGAGAAGGGATGGTATCTGATGACTTATCAGGGCTACAGCATCGGCTGGGGAAAGCTTGCGGGACAGGTTATGAAGAACCATTATCCCAGAGGATTGAGGAAAGTGTAAAAACGAAGAAGCTCTAAGTTTCTGGAATATTGGAGAGTTGATTGTAATGAAAAATGCAAAAACTGCATTAAATCTGACAGAGGGCAGACCAGTGAAACTGATTCTGCTGTTTGCAATTCCGGTGTTTCTGGGAAATCTGTTTCAGATCTGCTACAGTCTTGTCGACACGAAGATTGTGGGAAGGATTCTGGGGGAGACAGCGCTTGCGGCAGTGGGATCGGTGTCCGTCCTATATACGTTGTTGACAGGATTTTTCAATGGACTGAGTCTTGGCTTTAGTGTGCTGACTGCGCGCTTTTATGGAAGCGGTGAGGAGAAGAAACTGAAGGAGAATGTGGCGGGCGCGATTGTGCTCGGATTTTTGACGGCTGCCGTTATCGTCACTGTAGCTGCCGTTTTTATCCGGCCGATTCTGACGCTGCTGAATGTGCCGTCACAGCAGATGGACATGGCATTGTCCTATATCACGCTGCTGGTGTGGGGAATGTTTGTGACATTGGCGTATAATCTCTGCGCGAACACACTCCGGGCGATCGGGGACTCCCTCACGCCGTTGATTTTTCTGGTGATTGCGGCGCTGACAAATGTCGCGCTGGACTATCTGTTTATCCTTGTCTTTGACATGGGAGTGCGGGGAGCGGCGGTGGCGACGCTGATCTCGCAGATGCTGTCGGTGGTGCTCTGTCTGGTTCGGATTCGCCAGGGGTTTCCGATACTGCACCTCGCAAAAGAGCATTTTGTCCTCTCAAAGGACAGGATTCGCTCGCTGTATCAGAGCGGATTGTCGATGGGATTGATGTCAAGTCTTGTGAACTTTGGAACGCTGATACTGCAGAGCGGCATCAATCAGCTTGGGACAGAGATTATCGTGGCGCACACCGCAGCGCGCAAGGTATGCGAGATATGGGGACTGCCGGTGAGTGTGCTCGGATCTTCGATGGCCACCTACTGCGGGCAGAATTATGGCGCGGGCCGGTATGACAGGATTCGTCAGGGAATGAAAAGCGTGTTGATTCTGGGCGCTGCGTGGGACGGCGTTGTGTTGATACTTGCACATACCGTGTCACCCTATCTGATTCGCTTTATCACAAGCTCGGATAACGGGGAGATTGTCTATTGGGGAACGACTTATCTGCGGGTGGACATGTCCTTTCTGATTGTGACAATGTTCATTGTGATTCTGCGAAACTGCATGCAGGGCTTCGGGGATTACAAGACACCCATATTGTCAAGCTTTATTGAGCTTGTGGGGAAGCTGGTGTTTACATTTGTGTTTGTCAGGATGTTTGGATACTGGGGAATCATATGGACGGAGCCGGTGATCTGGTTTCTGATGGTGATACCGCTGGCGGTGATGACACTCCGGAATCCGGTCATGAAAAGAAGTTAGAAACTAGAAATAGACAAGTCAGGCTGTACAGGTTATCGTTCAACCGTTTTGGACAGCCCGCGATGATAAAGGTTCTGAATAGATGCGAATAGAATTCGTGACAGGAGGATTTGTAGATGAACAAGAAATATGAAATTGATATGTGCAGCGGTTCTGTATTTGGCAAAATGCTCCTCTTTGCGCTGCCGCTGATGTGCTCTAGTATTCTGCAGCTGCTGTTTAACGCCGCGGATATCGTTGTGGTGGGACGGTTTGCGGGGGATAATGCACTGGCAGCAGTAGGGTCAAACTCTGCGCTGATTAACCTGATGACCAATCTATTTGTCGGGCTGTCGGTGGGAACCAACGTGCTGACAGCGCAGTATTACGGTGCGAAGCGGGACAGTGACCTGAAGGAGACGGTACATACATCCATGCTGCTGAGCCTGTACAGTGGTCTGCTGCTCACTGTGGTCGGACTGGCTGGTGCGCCTAAGCTTCTGGAACTGATGCAGGCGCCGCCGGAGGTGTTTGGTCTCGCCGTGCTGTATCTGAGAATTTATTTCCTCGGAATGGCATCCATGATGGTGTATAATTTCGGGAGCGCGATTCTGAGAGCGGTCGGTGACACAAAGCGGCCGCTGTATTATCTGCTGGGAGCGGGCATTGTCAATGTGCTTCTGAACCTGTTTTTTGTCATTGTCTGCCGTCTGGGTGTGGCGGGCGTCGCAATGGCGACTGTCATCTCGCAGACGATCTCGGCGGTTCTCGTAGTGCGCTGTCTTGTCAGGGAGCAGGGCGGCATCCATCTCGAGATAAAGGAGCTTGCCATTTCCCGGGAAAAGCTGGGAAAAATTATGCAGATTGGGCTTCCTGCGGGCTTTCAGGGAACGGTGTTTTCGCTGTCGAATGTCGTGATTCAGTCAGCCGTCAATTCCTTTGGCAATATCGCGGTGGCGGGCAATTCCGCGGCGGCGAATATTGAAGGGTTTGTCTATATGGCGATGAACGCATTTTATCAGGCGACGATATCCTTCACAAGCCAGAATTACGGTGCAAAGGAGTACAAACGCATTTACAAAATACTGTTTGCGGGAGAGCTGTTCGTGATAATAACAGGCACTCTGCTTGGAAATCTTGCGCTGTTTTTCGGGGAATCGCTGCTCGGTATCTACTCTCCGAGCGCGGAGGTCATTACCGCGGGAATGATGCGCATGCGGATCATATGCTCTATGTATGCGCTGTGTGGTGTCATGGATGTGCTGGTCGGCGCACTGCGCGGAATCGGGTATTCCATCGTTCCGATGATTGTCTCACTGGTCGGCGCGTGTGGACTGCGGCTTTTGTGGATTGCTACGGTGTTTCAGATACCCGAGTATCACAGTCTGACCACAGTTTACATTTCCTATCCAATCACATGGACAATCACGTTGACTGTGCATGCCATCACCTTTGCACTGGTGGCGCGGAAAGTGCTAAGACCATCACAGCCGGATTTTGGCTGACACATTCAGAGCTGCATTTTTGATACAGGACTGCCAGGTGATGGCGGCACAGCACCAGCAGACGTGGCCAGCTGTCTGATAAAAGCAGTTGTTTTTCTACAGTTCCTTAGATCGTACAAATAAATTAATTGTTTAAGAAAAGTGGGTGGTTATGCACCTGCTTTTTTATATGTGTTCAGCAGAAGCATAGTCGAAAGCATGAAAGCGCTTAATCCGCTTGATAGTAGGAAGGATACAGACAGTCGCCAATCCAAATTATCAAACAATTTAATGCCATTGGTTACAAAAGATATTAGATATACATCTGACAATAAATACTTGACTCTCATCTCGAAATGTGGTACACATATATTAGATATATATCTAATATATGTGTAGACGATGATGTAAAAGTGTGTGAATTCACCGATTGCTTGGAAAAATCATAGGGAAATTGACAGCAGAACAATCGTAATGGAATAAAGCAGTATAATGCTTGAAGGAGCATGTCCCTACCGCTATGGAACAGCAATTATAATATCACACAGTTTCAAAGAGGAAAGGAAGTTGAATGACAATGGAAAACAGAGAACACACAGCAGAAAAGGTCGGTTACAGGGACATTTTAAAACAGACAGAATACTTAAAAATTATACTGGCAGGTTTGATTAACCGCTTTGGGGATTCAATCGATGCGATAGCATTCACATGGCTGGTATATGCAATCACGGGAAATGCAGCGTGGTCAGCCTTGGTTTTTGCGGCAAACCAGCTGCCCTCTGTGCTTGTGCAGCCATTTGCCGGTGCGCTTGTGGAGGGAATGGATAAGAAGAAACTGATGGTAGTTACAGATATCGTCCGTGGAATCACGACATCGGGTCTTGCCATATTGTATCTTGCCGGAGGTGTCAGCCCGTGGATTTTGCTTGCGTTTACACTGATCAATTCCACGGTGGAAGCGTTCCGGCTCCCGGCGGCGCTCGCGGTGATGCCGCTGATCCTGGAAGAAAAGTACTATGCATATGGAACTTCACTCAACTCGACATTGAGTACGATTGTACAGCTGATCGGGCTGGGCGTGGCCGGTGTGATCATTGCTTCCTTTGGTATCGGAACTGCGATTGTCATTGATGGAATTTCCTTCTTTGGCTCTGCACTGATTCTGAGTTTCCTTCGCCTGCGGGAAACAAATCTGCGGAGAGGAAGTCTCCCGGCAAAGGAGTATATAGAAACGTTAAAGGACGGTCTGCGCTATCTAAAAGAACAGCCTGTGATTCGAAATTTTTGTCTGCTGTCTGTCCTGATCAATGCCGCCATAACGCCGCTCAACTCCCTGCAAAGCCCGCTGATCCAAGAGGTTATGGGGCAGGGGAGTGCACTGCTGAGCGCCTTTTCTCTTGCGATAACAGCTGGAATGGGAATTGGTTCTTTTGTGTATCCGTTTGTCAGCAGTAAATTTTCTGTCAGGCTGCAGTTTTCAGTCACGGGCACCCTGGTGGGGGCGGGCATGTGCTTTTACACACTCGGCGTCAGGCTGCAGTCCAATGTGGTACTGATCTATACCTTGACAACTGTCACTACATTTGTGATTGGCATGTCCTGCAGTATTTTGGTATCGGCACTGAGTGTTCAGTTTATGAAGACGGTAAAGCAGGATTATCTGGCGCGTGTCGGTTCGATTTTTAATGCCGGGGCGAGTGCGGCGACACCAGCAGCATCTCTGGCGGTCAGTGCGCTGGCAGCTTTTTGTTCCGTTTCACAGATTTTTATATGCAGCGGTGCGATTTGTGTTATAATATTCCTGATGTTAGGTTTGATTCAGGTCAGACTGGAATAAGGATATTTGCAAAACGCAAGGAGTGGTTCAATGTTGAGAGAGATCAGCCGGGAAGTGGATTATCTGATGGAAAGCTTTTCGCTGTTGCAGCATCTGGGTGCCGGGAAGGGGTATAAAGACCTGAAGGAAAGTGTTGGCAAAAGGTTGGAAGAGCCAAATCAGGAGATTCTTCGGAAATTTGAAATACTGGAGCATATCGAACAAATGGCAGAACAAATGTTTCGAGAGGACAGGAAGACCATTCAGTATTATTTCCCGCAGCAGAAGGATGAGGCGATGATCCATCTTGGCAGATTAGTGCTATTGTGGGATCATTTTGAGGAAAAAGGGTTTCGGGATATCAAGACCTACAAGGCGTATCTGAGTGGGCTTTCTGAGCCAGAGTACTGTGAAAGATTTGGGAACTGCCTGCAGAACTATATGACGACAATTACGAGGGACGATTCCGAACTTATCAAAATGAGTGATCCCTATGCAATGATATCTTATCTGATGAAAATGGAGATGAAGGATGAGGAGAAATGGAAAATACAAAAGCTATTTTTTGACAGGGAAGTGCATTTGGGGAAAGTCACAGAACTGCTGGAAAAGTCAGAGGCATTTTTGCGGGGATTTCAAAAGGATTTGAACGAGCTGACACAAATGTTTTACCAGTATTGGGACAGGCAGCTGGAAGGGCGTGAGATGACTTCGTATATGAAGGAAATGACCAATATAGATGTGGGAGGCAGTCCCCTTGGATTCAATCTGCAGGCGTCTATTATCCGCCCAAACGTGATTATGTTAAATGCCGATATAGACGATGACGGGATTACTTATAAAGCGCCAGATTACTATAGGATAGGCGTTCTGTTTGGGGAAGGGTTTGGCATCAGTGAAGATCATCCACACCCAAAAGAGGGCTATGAGAACCGTGTCATACAGGTATTAAAGCTTTTGGCTGACAAGAGCAAATTTGAGATTCTTTCCTATATCCGGGATAGAGAAGCATATGGGAGCGAGCTGGCAAAACACCTGAATCTGACAACCGCAACCGTCTCACACCACATGAACGCGCTGCTTTTAGCAGGACTTGTCGAGGTAAAACGTGAGGATAAGCGCGTCTATTATACGGCGAACAAGAAGGTGCTGGAGGAGATTTTTGATTACTGCAGGAAGACTTTGACGTGATATGTTACAAGGCTTTTTTGGATTCCAAATCAGCAAACAAGGGTGCGGCAGTTTGACGAAAATCTTTTCAGATGTTATTCTATGTATAGGACAAAATACAAGCAGAGTTCTATCACAGATACAGAAGCAGGAAAGAGCGGACGTGTCCTCCCAATTGAACAACACGTCACAGTGGATATGGGAGAGGAAAATATTACTGTTGGGTAAATAAAATGCAGGCATCAAAGTCTGTGGATAGGGGGATAAGTATGAAAAACAAAAGAAAAATCAGGTTCTCATTCAACTCGCCGGTCGTGATCTGTTTTACGGCGGTCTGCTTTCTGTCACTGGCATTGGGGTGGATCACAAAAGGATGGACGACAAATGCACTGTTTAGCGTGTACCGTTCTTCGCTGCTGTCCCCGCTGACATATGTGCGGCTGTTCGGGCACGTGCTTGGACATGCGAACTGGGAGCATTTTATCGGAAATATCATGCTGCTGCTGATTGTGGGACCGCTGCTGGAGGAAAAGTACGGATCTTCCAATATTTTGTTTGTCATTCTTGCGACAGCGCTGGTGACAGGAATTGTGCACTTTATCTTTTTCCCGCATATACAGCTGCTCGGCGCGAGCGGTGTGGTGTTCGCGTTCATACTATTGTCTCCGTTTACCAGCGTGAAGGAAGGGACAATACCAATCACGCTAATCCTTGTCGCGGCGCTCTATATCGGAGGGCAGATTTACAGCGGCATTGTCACCAGCGACAATATATCGCAGCTGACACACATCATAGGCGGCTGTGTTGGCGCAGGATTAGGTTATGTGATGCACAAAAATAAGATGAACAGGTATTGACATTGACGCAGCGTCAAACTTTATAATGTACAGTGGAGACAGCGGAAAAGATTTTCACGGTGCCTTCGCTGGAACAATAAGGAGCGCGATGTTATGGAAGAGAGATACACAGCAGGAGAGCTCGCAGAGCTGGCAGGGGTTTCCTCGCGAACGATTCGTTACTATGACAAGAAAGGTCTGCTAAAGCCTGTCGCCTACACGGAGGGAGGCTATCGCCTGTATGACAGACAGTCGGCAATGCAGCTGCAGAAGATAAAGCTATTGCAGTATGCCGGACTGTCCTTAAAGCAGATTGACCACATGATCGAGAGTCAGAGTGAGGAGTCGCTCGCGGAGATCCTCTGGGGGCAGAAACTGTTGCTGGAGCAGAAGCGGGATCAGATGAATCAGGTTATCGCATCTCTGGAGGATGCGCTTTTTGCATGCAGCGAAACAGACAACGAGCGCGAAAACATGGAGTCTGTATTGGACATTCTGCGTGTGAAGGACATGGAAGCTCCGTTTGATTACCGATATGAGTTCTATGAGACGTATTCCCGCAATCAACAGAACTGGTTTCAGTGGGTCTACGACCGGCTGCAGGTCTGTTCCGGTGCAGCGGTACTGGATATGGGATGCGGACATGGAAACCTGTGGATCAGGAACTGGACCAGAATACCGGAGGGTGTGACGATTACCGTCGTAGAGAAATTGAGCTCGGCGATCGATTATCTGGAACATTTTTACCTGGAAAATAAAAAGTTTCTGCAAAAGGATGTGAAGTTCCTGTTTTTGCGGCAGGATCTGGAGCAGGATTTCCTATGTCCCTGCCAATACAAAGGAAATCTGCTATCCGGGAGATCTGGCAGCAGTGCGCAGGCTGATTCTGAGCAGGATGACACAAAGGTGCAGAGAGAAAAATACGACCGGATTGTCGCCAATCACTTGTGGGATTTTATTGCTGACAAAGATGCGCTGATGCAAAAAGCAAAATGCGCATTAAATAAGGAAGGTTTTATGCTCTCGACATACAGTTCCTACGGATTTATGGAGGAAGTAAACCGGCTGTTTGCAAGTGTCGGTGCAGGCGCGGATTTTTCAAAACTGACAGCATGTCAAAAGAACAGGAGGGAACAGCTCGAGCAGAAATTTTGCGCACATTTTGCAAAGGTCAGGCATGACGTTTTCCAGAACCATCTGACAGGCATCACGGATGCCAGGGTATTGACAGAATATATAGAAAAACATTATCCAGCGGAGTATGCAGCGCATGATTCTGCGTGGAGAGAGACGGCCCGGAAAGTCAATCAAAAAATTGCAGAGCAGGGAGCGCTTGAGATTGTGACATATGCGCCGCTCTGTCAGTGCTTCCGAAATCAATAATTTTTGCGTGCTTTTGGAGTAATGTTCCTGATGAAAACAAATCGGAATTATGGAGGTGTTTATGAGCAAAACTTTTGTAGAAATGGAAGAAATGTACAGGGAAGTTGTAAAGAGATTTAATAGGATTGAATTACAGGAGTGGAATGCAGAAGGTGCAATGATTGAACTGTCGAAACAAGTCGGCGAACTCGCAAAGCAGGTTATGATAAAGGAAAGATATTATGCATTAGAAGGCGAGGTAAGCGATACAAATGAGCGTTTAGGAAATGAGATGGCAGATGTAATTGCACAAGTAATGCGATTAGCAAGTTTTTACAACATTGATTTGGAAAAAGCGTTTATTGAGGCGAGAGAAGATGAGGATAGATACCTAAAATCCAGGGGCGTCTAACTTTTGGTTTGTCAGGAAAGGTGACATGATTACAGACTGGAACTGGATGAACAGGTGATCAGAAAGGATTAAAATGTTGAAAATAACAGAAGCGCACGAAGAACTCGAGAAAGCTGTCAGCTTGTGGATGTGATGAAGAATTCTTCGGCAGACCTGATCTGAAGAAAGATTTGATATGACTGTAATGGGCATTGCTGGCTGACTCATTTAGTCGGAGAATTACAGGGAGGAGGAAAACGTCATGAACATTGCAGTGTTATCAGATATTCATGGAAATCACATTGCACTGGAAACGTGTATGGAATATTTGGAAAAGCAGGACATTGATGCGTATTGCTTTCTGGGAGACTATGTGGGAGAGTTTCCCGGAATCAGACAGGTGATGGATACTTTGTATGATTTGCAGAAGAGAAAGCCATGCTATATCATAAAAGGAAATAAGGAAGATTATCAGTTATCCGGTCTGGGTGAGGGACACCCGGAGTGGGACGCCTATCCGAGTACTGTCGGAATGCTGCGTTATGGATACCAGCAGTTATCGCAGGAGGACATGGCTTTTTTGTCGTCGCTGCCGATAACGGACTGTATTCGGATAGACGGTATGGAGGATATCCGCATTTGCCACGGTTCACCGCGTAATGTGCGGGAGGATATCCGCGAGGGAAGGAGCGTCAACAAAGAGATCCTGGCGGAAGTCGGCGAGAGATATATTGTGAGCGGGCACACGCACAAGGTAATGAATATAGAAGTGTATTCCAAAGTAGTATGGAATCCCGGTTCTGTCGGATTGTCGCTGAACGAGAATGGGGCTGCAAAAACATATTTTATGATTCTGCACAGTGACAATCGGGAATGGAAACCGGAATTTGTGGCACTGGAGTATGATGTCAGGCGCACCATTGAGGAGATGTGGGAGAAAGGATTATATGAGATTGCGCCATTCTGGACGCTGGGAACAGAGCGAATCCTGACAGGCGGAACGGTCACACTCGGAAAGATGCTGCGCAAGGCGATGGAATTATGCGAACGGGCAGCCGGCAGATGCATCTGGCCAGAGATACCGGAAATCTATTGGAAAAGGGCACATGAGGAATTGTTTGGAGGGAGTGAGAGCATATGGAACAGAGAGCACATGAAATAATCCGGCTGGTGGACAGACCAGAGTTAAAGGAACGTGCGGCGCAGTGGTTTCATGAGAAGTGGGGTATTCCGCTGGAGGCGTACTTGGAGAGCATGGAAGACTGCCTGACCATGGAAAATGCTGTCCCACAGTGGTATCTGGCGATGGAAGGGAATCAGATCATCGGTGGGATGGGGGTAATTGAAAATGATTTTCATGACAGAAAAGACCTCGCGCCGAATGTCTGTGCAGTCTACACGGAGGAGCAGAAGAGAGGACAGGGTGTGGCGGGCGCGTTGCTGAATACTGTCTGCACAGATATGAAGGAGCGGGGAATCGATACCCTGTATTTGCTGACCGACCACACAGCATTCTATGAGCGTTACGGATGGGAATTCCTGTGCATGGTGCAGGGGGATGGAGAGCCAGAGCTGTCGCGGATGTATGTTCATCGCTGCTGACAGGATTTCTTCTTTTCATTTTGTCAAAACCGTGTTATGCTGTATGAAAAGATAGGAACGGAGGATTGATTATGGGATTACCACGGGAAAAATACTGTACAGTCGAGGATTATTACAATATGCCTGACGATATCCGAGCAGAGCTGATTGACGGTGAGATTGTCTATATGGCTTCGCCAAGCCGGATTCATCAGGAGATATTAGGCGAACTATATAATATCATTAAGAATTATATCAAGTCCAAGGATGGCAGATGCCGTGTATATCCCGCTCCTTTCGGTGTACAGCTGGACGAGAACGAGGACACTGTGCTGGAGCCGGACATCTCTGTCATCTGTGACCCTGATAAATTAAACGACCGCGGCTGTCTCGGGGCGCCCGATTGGATTATCGAGATTGCCTCCCCGCCCAATCCGAAGAATGATTACATTACAAAACTGAATTTGTACAGTAACGCACATGTGCGTGAGTACTGGATTGTAGATCCGGAAAGCAACGGAATCCATGTGTACAGTATGGACGGTGACAAATTTGCTGTAAATGCATATACATTCCAGGATATCGTCAAGGTGGGGATCTATGAGGATCTGTATATTGACTTTGCAGGCCTCGATCTTGGATAACAGGAACGGTAAAAATTTTGAAAAATGGGGTTGACACTCACGGAGCGTCATACCGTATCTTAGAAACTGTGAGGAGACAGAAACAGGTGGTTCGTACACCTGGGCTGTTTCTTCGCAGTTTTATCATTTTGTTATGTATCCCGGGTTCCTTAACAATGAAATCCTGCGCAAATGGCAAATATTTGCTTTTGCCTTGTCGAGGTTAGGAGCTGTAGGAAAATACGTGATACGGGAGAATGGAGGATTCATATGATGACAGTAAAAGAAATTTCAGACATGACAGGTATCAGCGTGCGCACGCTTCACTATTATGATGAGATCGGACTGTTTTCACCGACAGAGAAAAGTGATGCGGGATACCGGCTTTATGACGATAAAGCGTTGGAAACACTGCGGCAGATTTTATTTTTCCGGGAGTTTGACATTCCCCTGAAAGAAATCAAGGCTGTCATGGAAAATCCGGCATTTGACCGAGACGGGATACTGCAGATGCAGCGCAAAATGCTTGTCAGCAAAAAGGAGCGCATGGAGCGCCTGATCGCAAGCATTGATGAGATTCTGAAAGGAGAGAACAGGATGGATTTTGAAGTGTTTGGCAAGAGCGAGATCGAGGAGATATGGAACTCGCTGTATGAGAATTGCAGCGAGGCACAGAGAGCACTTTTTATCTCGCATTATGGAAGTGAGGATGAGTGGAGACGGCAGTTTTTGGAAAACGCGGCGTCACAGGAGGCACAGGAAAATTTTGCAAAGATTGTCAAGTGGTATGGAAGCAGGGAAAAGGCGATGGAGGCGCAGAAGAATCCCACAGATGCAGGGCTGATCACAGCGTATCAGAAGCGTATCACCGCAATTATGCAG
This sequence comes from uncultured Lachnospiraceae bacterium, assembly GCA_947178035.1. Classification (GTDB taxonomy): domain Bacteria; phylum Bacillota; class Clostridia; order Lachnospirales; family Lachnospiraceae; genus COE1. The sequence continues at coordinate 13,517 of CAMWXA010000018.1, forward strand.
AAGCTTGCTGCCAAATTGGGGACAGATGTCAATACGCTTGAAGTGAGAGAGATTGTCGGTGAGTATGATTTCGTGGCAAAACAGCTGTACCAGATGGATGATGTCACCGCTCTGATGCTGGAGCTTGCAGCCAGCTATCAGACCAACGAAACGATGCAGAAAGTACAGGACAGCATCTACGGCGACGGTGTGACCGCGTATATCGGGCAGGCGATACAGGCGTTTTACTCATAAGAATTTTGCGGATGGAGAAAAGGGTTACACATTGGTATACCAAGCATTGAGAAATATTTCGTATAGCAGTTAAAATGACGCATGTGAAAAGGGAAATCCACAACAAGATGAAGCACCGTGGTTTCATCCTGTTGTGGATTTGCTGTGTTTCCGGGTGTGCTGCGGGCTACCCTAAGCGCTCAAATACCGGAATCAGGTCTAAGGGGGCGTCGCAGGGAATTGTCTTTTTCCCTTCAAAAATCCGGTTGTCCGACAGATTCTTCCAACTGCCGTCCGGCAGATAAACTTCGCGTTCACGCTGACCTAACTGGAGAATAGGGGCGACTAAATATTGATTTCCGAACATGTACTGATCGTCCAGTTCCCAGCAGTGCGGGTCATCGGGAAATTCATAGAACATTGTGCGGAGCAGCGGGGCGCCGGTCTCTGACGCCTCACGCATCAGCTTTTTGATATAGGGTTTCAGCGACAGACGAAGTTCCAGCTGCTTTTTCAGGATATCAAACACTTCCCCGCCGTAGCTCCAGAGTTCGTTGGACTGCCCGGTGAACAGGCTTCCGCCGCCCCATTCTTTGTCGGAGAGCGGCGGGATATCATGGGGACCGCGGTCGCCGTGCATGCGCAGAATCGGGCTGAACACCGCAAACTCAAACCAACGCAGTAAGAGCTCGCGAAAATCTGCGTCTGCCACGTCATCGGTCATAAAACCGCCAATGTCGGTCGTCCACCAGGGAATTCCGGCAAGCCCCATATTGAGTCCGGCGCTAATCTGGTCTCTTAGGGATTCGAAGGTGCTCGGGATATCGCCAGACCAGAGAAGGGATGCATATTTCTGGATTCCAGCCCAGCCGCAGCGCACGAGCGAGAGCGCCTTTGTCTGCTCGTAAAAAGTCTTTGTATACAGTTTCGGATACAGATTGCTGACTTCCAGGCCGGTGCCCAGATAATACCGGTAGTTGTCGTAGTCATAGACGCTGTAATCTGGCTCTGCGTTGTCCAGCCAGAACATGTCGATTCCATAATCATAATAATTCTGTCTGCATTTTTCCCACAGATACGCCTGCGCTTCCGGGTTGGTCACGTCGATTGTGAGACAGTCTCCCTGAAATTCGTAGGTCTGGTTGCTGCCGCGCTCTGTCTGAATCAGCAGACCGCGCTCGAGCAGTTCGCCGAAGTTTTCACTCTTTTTGTCGACAGTGGGCCACACCGACACGACAACCTTAGTTCCCATGGAATGCAGCTCATCACACATGGATTTGGGGTCCGGCCAGTATTCCTTGTCGAATTTCCAGTCACCCTGTCTGGTCCAGTGGAAAAAGTCGATGACAATCACGTCGAGGGGAATCCCGCGCTCTTTGTATTTTCTCGCCACACCGAGCACTTCCTCCTGTGTCCGGTAGCGCAGCTTGCACTGCCAGAGCCCCAGGAGCTCCTCGGAAATCATAGGGGTTCTTCCCGTCACTTCTGTATAATTCTCCAAAATCTTTGCGGGGGTGTCATCCGCTGTAATCCAGTAATCCAGCTGCTTTGCGGCTTTTGCCTCCCACTCGGTATAGTTCCTGCCAAACACTACATTGCCAACGCCTGGATGATTCCACAGGAAGCCGTAGCCCAGGCTGGACACCGCGAACGGGATGGATATCTGGGAATTGCGCTGGGCAAGCTCTAAGGTGCAGCCTTTTAAGTCGAGGTAGGGCTGCTGATACTGTCCCATTCCATAGATTTTTTCTCTGTCATTGCTCTCAAAGCGTACTTTTATGGCGTAGTCGCCGCCGACAATCGCCTTGTACTCCCGCCCGCGGATTCTGAGGCATCTGCTTTCCCGGCACGAGGGCTGGTCATAATCCCTATGGTATTCTTTCAGAAATTTCTGACCATCGCGGTAGAAGGTCATGATGCCCGCGGCATCGATCTTGATGCAGAGCCGCCCGTTCGTGATGGAAGCAGCATCTTTGCCGATTTCGACGGAAACATCGGCGGCGGTGTCAGGTACCGGTTCCTCCAACGCCCAGTCATGTGCTGTAAAACCAGGATACTTTGTGGCGCGGATGCGGAGTGCATTTTTTCCCCACGGTGTGATCATCACAGTCTCGTACTGGTGTTTCCACATGAGTGATTCGTTTTCTTTCCAAAATTTCATAAATCGATTCCTCCGTTTTGATAATAGTTATTAAGCCGTATAACTATGAATTCTTTGAACTGGATGTTTCTGGTTGTAATTTGCGCAAATACCATCTATAATTGTATTATATTGATTGTCATAGTTTTCATCTTGAACAATATTTGCACATCTTGATACAATATTAACAATTTAATCGTGCTCATATAAATACATAACTCTGCTCACGAGAAATCTATTGAGAGGAGGACTCATGAAAAAAATTCCAACACAAAACATCTCTCACCTGCGCGAGACTACGCCGCATGGAAATGCCATGTTTCCGCTGATGCTGTATGATATCTCGCCCGATTGGTCCTTCGAGGAGCGCATCGGCTGTCACTGGCACGAGGAGATTGAGTTTCTTGTCATCACAAAGGGGGAAGCGCTGGTGCATCTGGGTGGCGCAGTCTGTCCGGTGCGGGAGAATAGTATCTGCATCATTCCGTCCAATCAGCTTCACCTCTTGACCTGTGAACGATATCGAAGACTTTGCCATGAAATCCGGTTTTAACAACATCAGCTATTACAATCGCACATTTCGGAAATATATGCATATGACGCCCTCGGAGTTTCGGAGGAGTTGTCTGGGGAAGGAGACAGGATAGCAGTGGGGAGAACAAACTATTTTATTGAAGGTCTGCAGGGGGCGGGGAAATCGACATTTGTGCAGCGGCTCTCAGATAAGTTTACAGACTATAAGGTTTTCCGCGAGGGAGATTATTCGCCGGTCGAACTGGCGTGGTGCGCATATGTCACAGAGGAGCAGTACCGTAAGGTGCTGGCTGACTATCCGTCGATAGCGTCGGAGATCAGGGAGAAAACCGTCACGGAAGGAGCGCACAAGATCATCTGTTACACACAGATCTTGACGGATGTACCCGGTTTTCACAAAGATCTGGAAAGATATGAAATCTATAACGGCAATCTGGACAAGGATTCTTTTGAAGAGGTGATTTTGGAGCGTTTCAGGAGATGGGACGGAGAGGGACAGATTTTTGAGTGTTCTGTCTTTCAGAATATCATTGAGAATCAGATGTTGTATCTCATGATGACAGACGATGAAATACTTCGTTTTTATCAGAAATTGGAGCGTGTTCTTGCGGATAAACCCTATCAGATTGTATATCTGGATGCCGCGGATATATCGGGCACGATCGAGGTCATCAAAAAGGAGCGGTCCGACGATCAGGGAAATGAATTATGGTTTCCATTGATGATTCGGTATCTGGAGGAGTCGCCTTACGGAAAGCAGCATGCTTTGAGAGGAATGGAGGGGCTGATCAGGCATCTGAAGAGACGGAAGGCGTTGGAGCATTTCCTGATGAATGAAGTATTTCAGGGAAATGTCACGATTGTTCAGTCGAAGAACTATGACATTGATGATATTTTATAAAAGGCTGCGGCAGGAATAAATTGCATCACAGGATAGAGTCAAATCCCCGGAATCACGTAAGATTATAAGTGTTACGTGATATTCCGGGGATTAAAGTCATACGATTATCTTCTGCGCAGATGGAACCTATGTACGGCAACCCGTAAAGCCTCGGCATCGCCCCGCAGTTTTTGCGCGGATGAGGCTGAATCTTCTGCGGTTGAGGCGTTTGTCTGCACCACGTCAGATATTTGGTTCATGCCCTGTGTCACCTGCTCCAAGGATTCAGCCTGCTGTGTCGCTGATGAGGCAATCCGCTCAATCATTGCTGCGGACTGCTCCCCGCTGGAGATTACCTGTGTCAACGCATTCATGGTTTCGACGGACAGGGCAGCACCGTTTTGCACCTGTTTGATCGAGTTTTCAATCAGTGCAGAAATATTTTTCGCGGATTCTGCGCTCTTGTTTGCCAGGCTTTGGACTTCACCTGCAACAACGGCAAAGCCCTTTCCGGCCTCACCCGCGCGCGCAGCCTCCACAGAGGCGTTCAGCGCAAGGATATTGGTCTGGAGGGAGATATCCTGGATGGCTTTTGTAATGCCTCCGATCTGGCGGGAAGAATTCGAGATCGCATCAATCGCTGCGCTCAGGGCCTCCATCTTCTCGTTGCACAGCGTCAAATGTCTCATGGATTCTTCGGATACTTTGTTGGCAGTGTCTGCATCGGAGGATGTATTGTTTACCTGCTTTGAGATTTCCAGGATGCTTGCAGAGAGCTCTTCGACTGCAGCGGCCTGCTCTGTGGCGCCGTCTGCCAGGCTCTGCGCGCTCGTCGACATTTTGCTGGACTCCTCTGACACCTGCTCCGAGGTTCTGTTAATCTGGGACAGCGCATCATTCAATGAATTCAGTATCTGTCCCATCGCGCGCTGAATTGGCAGAAATTCGCCGCGGTAATCGCTTCCGATCGTCCGATCCATATTTCCCTGCGCCATCTGTGTCAGTGTTGTGTTGATGTCGCTGATATATTTTTTCAACTCATGTTTCGTCTCGTGGATCGAGGCTACAAGCGTGCCAATCTCCGAAGTATCGGGGCGCAGATCAAATTCTGCGGAAAGATTTCCCTGCGAGATTTCCCGCATCTGTTTTCTGACTGACATGATGGGGCGCAGTACTTTCATCCGGACGAACAGGATATTGAGCAGCAGCATGATTTCGACTACGACGAGCGCCAGAATCATGCGCATCCTGATATGAGTAGATTCCTGCATCAGACTGTCAAGCCTTTCGGATGTACGGGTATCCAGCGCCGACAAAAACTGTTCCTTCAAGGCGTTGATCTGGGCAATGGAATCGCTGTAATCTTTTCCGTATACATAATCGATAGCGGCAGCATTATTTCCTTCCTGCACATGTTTCATCGCCTCATCCTCCAATGGAACCAGCTGGTTGGAGAGCGCAGACATATCATTGATCATCTGCTGCTCCGCGGAGGTGATACCGATCGCCTGCATTGCGGCAACACCTTTGTCGCGGTTTTTCAGGGTGTTGACTTCATTCCAGTAATTGTCATAATGCTCCTGAAGGCCTGTCGCCGCAAAGGCCCGCACCTCGTTTGTCAGGTAGGAGGAACCATCCATAAAAAGGTTTGCATTGTAGGTCAGGTCAAACCGCTCCTCATTGGCAAGGTTGAGCTGTGTATTCACATTTCTGTAGGAAAACAGGCATATCGTCAAAAAAATCAGTGATAGAATGGAAATACCGTTCAAAATAAATGTAAGTAAGGTCTGGCTCATTGCTTTTTTCATCTCATAATCTCCCTTCAGATGTCCCCCGCAGCCAAAAACAAAAATAAAGTATTTTTCCAAAGGGGATGTTTTTGTGCCATTGATACAATATCTTAGTTACAATTACAGTGTACACAAAATGAGTAAAGTTTTCAACAGGAATTAATTCCATTTGTAGAAGAGTTGTTACTTTTCATGGGTCAGGAATGCGCTGAACTGATACAAAGTTCTCAGAAATAAAAATCTGGTTTCATTTAAGGACTTTTTAATAAATTCTTTACTATAATAACCACAGAGACAAGAAAGTTTGCAAACACTTGTAAATAATTTACAAATTCATTATAGAAGGGAAATCGAAATATGTGGTTTGAGATACTGAAAAAGGACCTGATGAAACAAAAGAGCGTCAACATCATTCTGTTTCTGTTCATCACTTTATCCACGATATTCCTCGCCAGCAGCGTCAGCAATATCTGTGTGGTGATGAATGGGCTGAAAACATACATGGATTATGCCAACGTCAGCGATGTGACTGTCGTGCTGGGAGGAGAGAGTGAAAAGGAGGCGTTTGAAGCGTGGATTGAGAGCCGCGGCGAGATTACAGAGTACGCATCTGAGCAGCTTTGTCAGATCAAGGCAGATGATATTATTCCAGTGAAAACAGAGGAGGGTGAAGAGCAGGCGGGGCCATTTGAGACAGGCGGGGCAGATCTCTACCTGGGGTATACAGGCAGTCAATATGCAAAACCGCTTGACGGTGAGGGAAATGACCTGACACTCAGTCCGGGCGAAGCGGCTCTTTCGCGTGGATTGATGGAGCGCAATAAGCTTCAGATCGGAGATAAGGTTCAAATCAATCTATCAGACAAAATATTTGTTTATCAGATTGCTGTACAGTGCAAAGATATCATGTTTGGGAATGAAATGTCTGGAATGGGACGTTTTGTGTTCTGCAGGGAAGATTATGACAAAATGATGATGGACTGCACAAATGCGACGATGGCTATATATGGAATCAATACGACAGAACCGGAAAAGACGCTCGAGTCTCTGAACCAGCAAGGATTTGAGACGGTTGCGAACACGTATGAGAGCAGTATCTATTCCCTGATGTATGTGTTTGACATGATTGTCGCTGCGCTGTTGATTGTGATTGGCATCTGTCTGATTCTGATTTCGCTGATGATACTGCGGTTTTCGCTGAGTTTTACCCTGGAGGAGAATTACCGGGAAATCGGCGTGATGAAAGCGATCGGTATGCGCAATTTTTCAATACAGAAATTATATCTTGTGAAATATTTTGCGGTGGTGTCTGCGGGGGCATTGGCAGGATGCTTCGTCAGTATACCTGTCGGAAAGTTTATGACAGAGAGCGTCAGCAAAAATATGGTGCTGGGGGACAGTGCAGGCTCGCTGGGGATCAATCTGATCTGTGGTGCGGTTATCATTGTTTTTGTCACGGGAATGTGTGTATTGTTTACCGGGAAACTAAAGAAAGTGTCAGCGCTAGATGCGATTCGAAATGGCGGAAATGGGGAGCGGTATCAGAGGCGCAGAGGACTCAGCCTGTACAAAAGAAGATTTATGGGAACAGTCGTGTATCTCGGACTGAACGATATTCTCTGCAATATGAAGCGGTATCTGGTGTTGTTTCTCACATTCTGCATCAGTTTTGTGCTAATCACAGTGCCGTTAAATACATTGACGACGATGGAAAGTGACGAGATGGCATCCAAATTTAACCTGGATCCCAATGCCGCAGTCTATATAGAAAACGTAGAGGCTGCGAGGGAAGAACCATATCACAGCACAGCAGATTTGGAGAGGGCGCTGCGCAGAATTGAGAGTGAAATGGCGGAAAAAGGATATGATGCAGAGCTGAGTGTCGGTGCACTGATTTTCTGTTCGTTTATATTGAATGATGAGGGCAGAACTGTCAAACTTTTGACATATTATCCGATTGGCGACAATGGAAGTTACTGTGAATATGAGGAGGGAGAGGCGCCTGTGCTGGAGAATGAGCTGGCTTTTTCCAAGAGGATTATGGAGATGTATCATCTGAAAATTGGTGATACCGTAACCACCCGGCTAAATGGGAAGGAGCAGAAATTTATCATCACAGGGTATTACAGTGACTATATGCAGCTGGGGGAGAGCTGCAGAATAAACCCTGCAGTTGATCTGAGCAATGAGATCAGCGGGTATTGGAAGACAAATGTGGTAATGGATACCGATCTGACACAAAGGCAGATGGCCGATCGGCTGAAAGAGGAATTTCCCCAGTATGAGTGGATCACGGCACAGGAGGCGGTGGATGACAATATCGGTTCCATAAAGGATACAATGCGCGCAATGCAGATTCCGATGACAGTGATGCTGTGTGTCCTGATTATGTTGATCTCGCTGTTGATGATGAAATTGTTTATCGTGCGGGAAAAGGGACAGCTTGCCATGCTGAAAAGCATTGGCTGGCGCAATCAAGATATTCGGATGTGGCTGGTGATGCGCATGGTATGGGTGGTCATTCTCTCGATGATATTTGCAGTGCCGTTATCCATGCTGTGTAACCGGTTTATACTGAGAAATATCTTTGCGATTATGGGAGCGGAGCTTCAGATACAGGTGGACCCGCTAAAGGCGTATGTGTTTTATCCGGCAGTGCTGCTTGCGGGAATTATGACGGCAACGTTTGCTGCGACAGGAAGCGTGCGGAGGATTCAGACCAGTGATATGAAGATTGCGGAATAGAGCATGAAGAGATTTTCTAAGCCTGTAAAGGACACAGGCAAAGAAAATCTAAAACTTCAT
>CAMWXA010000019.1 GCA_947178035.1 uncultured Lachnospiraceae bacterium
GTATCTGTATGAATCGCTCGGAATTGAGCTGTCATTGAGTGCAGAGCAGATCGACCAGGTATTTTGGGACGCGGCAGCACCCGGTGTTCCGACGAATGGAATAGAGAAATTCTTGTCGTACCTGCATCAGAGTGGTGTCCGCACAGGTGTGATCAGCAATATCTCATACGCCGGAAAGGTCGTTGCGAACCGCATTAACGAGGTCATCCCAGCAAATCAGTTTGAATTTATCCTCGCAACCAGTGAGTACATGTACCGGAAACCAAACAGGCACATCTTTGAGCTGGCCCTGGAAAAGGCCGGGCTGCCGGCTTCTGAGGTCTGGTATGTCGGGGACCAGTACAAGTGTGATATCGTGGGTGCCCGCAATGCAGGCATTTTTCCGGTCTGGTATCTGGGAGCAATCGACACGAAAATGGAAGAAGATGACGAGGTATGTAAGGTTTCGGATTGGGGAGAATTGCAGGACTTGCTGGAGGAGTTGCAGTATGGGAAAGAGATATGAATACGATGCAGTGATTTATGAGATTCCCGAAAAGGGCGGTGCCTATGTCGTATTTCCATGGAATATCCGGGAGGAGTTTGGAAAGGGACGTGTCAAGGTGCACGCCGGGTTTGACGGTGTTCCATATGACGGGAGCATCGTCAATATGGGAGTGAAGGATTCAGCGGGAAATGTCTGTTACATCATCGGTATGCTGAAAAGTATCCGCGCGCAGTTGGGGAAAAGTGCGGGGGATACGGTTCATATGGTGGTGGAAGAGCGATGAGACAGGATTTTCAGTGTTAGAGCGTGTTTGAAAAATGCTTTCTGCCAGATGTGCGTCACAATTTGTGGGAGATTTGTGCCAAATGAAGGGCGCATAGCGGGCTATGTAACCTGAATTTGGTGCAAATATCACGCAAAGTGGTGAATACGACGCGTATGCGTCGTTATGCAGATGGTAGGAATGATTTTTCAAACACGCTCTAGAACCGATTATGAGATTGATTTCGATAAAAGAACTATGACATAATGGTGTCATAGTTCTTTTGATATGATGTAGACGGGCATGGGAGAAGGAGCGTTGTCTCACTGTGCTCAGGGAGAGGAGAAAGCCGTGAAGATAGACCGTCTGATTGCCATTATGAATTATCTGCTGCGCCATGGAAGAACTTCTGCGCAGAAGCTGGCGGAAGAATTTGAAGTGTCAGTGCGGACCATTGTGCGGGATATGGAAACGCTGGGACAGGCGGGGATTCCGATTCAGTCAACTTGTGGAGCGGACGGCGGATACAGTATTATGGATACGTATGTCATGGACAGGAAGCTGATCAGCCGTGAGGACCACGATCACATCATCACTGCGCTTTACGCACTGTTGAGTGCCTACGCAGACAAAAGTGTGGAACACACAATGGATAAGTTGCTGCCTATATATGCGCACGCCGATGCAGAGGAAATATGCCGCCAAAGCGGCGCATCGTCGGCGCGCGGGCAGGGGAGAGGGGCAATCCCCTGCCCGACAGGGAAGCACGCCGATGCAGAGGAAATATGCCGCGGAGGCGGCGCATTGCCAGTGCGTGCGGTCCAACTGGATTTCAGCGTGGCAAGCGAGGATCGGGGGATCAACGAGTCCATAAGGATTCTGGAAAATGCGATCAGGCAGCGGAGGATAGTCGCATTTCGCTACACCAACAATGAGAATGTAGTAAAGCAGATGGAAGTGGAACCGGTGCGGTTGGAATTCAAGTGGTACAACTGGTATCTGATTGCATTTCACTCCGGACATCAGGATTACTGTATGTTCAAGTTAGTCCGCATGGAAGAGGTCACAGTTCTGGAGAAAGAGAACACGGCCAATCATGAGGAACGCGATATTGCGCTGCGGGATGAGCGTAAAGTGATCTCCGTGACGCTGCGCGGTCATGCGTCGATACGGTCAAAGTGCAGGGAATACCTGAATGGTGAGATTATGGAAGAATTTGAAAATGGCGATTTTGTCTTTCGATTCTGTGCCCCGGAAAGTGAAGTCTATTGGTATGGCGTGATCCTCTCTTTTGGAAACAATGCAACCATATTGGAGCCTCAGAGTGTCATAGACCGCATTTTGGCGACCTGTGATGAGGTGCAGAAACACTATGAAAAAATGAGTAACGAATAAAGGTGCTGTGAAGGTACTGAATCGTTGCAAGAATGGAGGAAAATGATGGATATTTTTGAGAAATGTCCTATACTGGAGAATGACAGGCTGCTGATCCGGCTGATCGAGGATAAGGACGCGGACGATTTGCTGCAGGTTTACGGGGACAAACTTGCACTGCCGTTTTTTAACAGTGACAACTGTCACGGCAGCAATTTTTACTGCCGCAATATGGAGGATATGGCCAACACGATCAGGTACTGGCTGATAGAGTACCATGATTACAAGGGTTTTGTGCGCTTTGCGATCATCGACAAAAAGCAGGGAAAAGCGGCAGGAACCATCGAGATGTTTCACCGCAGGGCAGCAGATTTTTATGACAATTGCGGAATCCTGCGGCTGGACTTAGGAACAGGTTATGAGGAGACTGCGTTTATCTGTGATGTTCTGGCACTGGTTACAGAGCCGTTTTATGACTGGTTTGCATGTCCTAAGATCGCCACCAAGGCGGCAGTCTATGCGGTTGACAGGATAGAGGCATTAAAGAAAATGGGTTTTGTCAAATCGGAGGAACCGCTGACCGGGGAGCATAACATCGCTTATTATGATTACTGGATGATTGAGAAAGACTTGTGACCGGATTGGATGTGATATCAGGAACAGCGGCAGGATATAAGGAATGTCCTGCCGCCTGTTCTGCCTGCGTTATAAGACCTGTGTCTTTGAAGAAAAATCCTGTGCAGGCGGGCCTAATTCTGCTTGTATTCGATATGCGTACCGGCTTTTGCATTGCCTTCAATGGTATCACAGGAGATATAGGTTCCGGCGGAGGCATCGCCCTCTATTGCAGAGCAGCTCACGCTGGCGCCGGCGGAGACATTTCCCTCGATGGTGTCACAGTTCACACTGTTTCCGGCAGAGACATTTCCCTCCACGATGGAGCAGTTCACACTTGCACCTGCCTTGATATTGCCCTGCACAGTTCCGCAGTTGACGTTTGCGCCTGCAGACAGGTTTATATTTCCATCAAGTGATTCCATATTGGCGTCGCCCCACACTTCTATAGAAAGTCCTGACGAAAGCTGTACAAATTCGTCATCAAACTGAATCCGAATGGCATCAGTTTTATTTTCTGCCTGCTCTTTGTTCCACTGTTTTTTGTCGAGAATTTTTCCGTTTCTGTATTGGATGATATAGAGAGTATCATCTTTGAGCCCCTGTTCCGCCAGTTTTGAGATAAGGCCATCGGCTGTATTTTCGACCGCGCTGTTTCTGCCTGTTAACAGATAATCAATTGACACGCCAAAGTACTCTGCAAGCAGCGGAAGGAAGCTGATATCGGGACAGGACTGTCCATTCTCCCATTTGCTGACGGCCTGCATGCTCACATCACATAGATCAGCAAGCGTTTCCTGGCTGATTCCCTTGTCTGTTCTGAGTTTTCTGATCATTTCGCTCACTTTTATTTCATGCATACTAATACCTCCACTTTTCTTTTGCCTTTTTGCGGCAATGTGTTTTCAAAATGCGCATCTGGAATTGTCGTTTGGCAGCTGTTGATAAAAGCATACCGCATTTGGACAGATTTGTGAAGTAATCATTGGTTGACCACCACTCAACCTGTGGTTGAGGAGGTGGTCAGGCTATAACAATTCTTTTGTTCTGCAGGCGAGATATAATGGCAGGTTTGTGATCAGGCCGTCTTTTCGATAATTGCGCTTTGAAAACAGAATGGCATGATCGGGCTGATGCTCTGCGACATACCGCTTAAAGGAAGGCGTGGATTTATCCTCTCCGCCCTTGACTTCAACGGGTATCATCTCCGTGCCGTGCTGAATGACAAAGTCAAGCTCACTATTCTTATCAGAAAAATAGCGCGGTTCTGCGTCAAACTGGCTGCGGATCTGCTGAAGAACGAAGTTTTCAGTCAAAGGCCCTTTAAATTGATAATCACTCTTTAGAAGGATTGCGCGGTTGTCAACTCTTGCCATATGTTTGAGAAGACCTGTGTCAAACACAAACAGTTTAAAACAGTCAAGCCTGTCAAAAGCAGCGATTGGATGCTCGACTTTTGATACATTGTATACGCGGTTGAGCATTCCTGCGGAAACCAGCCACTCGATTGCTTCCTCAAAATCCCGGGCTCTTCCGCCTTCCCGGACTGCGCCGTACATGAATTTTTCGTTTTCTTTTGCAAGCTGTGTCACGATACTGCGAAAGACCATGAGAATCCGGCCGCTGTTGACTTTGCCGTTATGCTTGGAAAAATCATTTTCATAAACGGATACAAGCTCTTCCTGAATGTGGAAGATTTTGTCAGGATTTTTCTGCTGAATCCACGATGCAACACACTCGGGCATGCCGCCGATGATGAGATAGGTGTTGTATGCATCTAAAAGACGACTGTGAAAAATATCTTCAATCTGCTGATTCTTTTCAATGCTGCAATAATAGGCATAGAGGGGTGTGTCCACGGCACTCAGGTACTCATCAAAGGTTAATGGATAAATGTTTAATAGATTGACCATTCCGACCGGATAGGATTTGGGCTGTGCGAGAAGTGTGCCAGGCAGGCTGCCGGCAGCAATGATATGGTACTCGTTTGCCTTTTCCTTAAAATATTTCAGCGCATTTAACGCTTCGGGGCATTCTTGGATTTCATCAAATATGATCAAGGTCTTTTTGGGAAGAATCTGGCATTCGGCAATCAGGGAAAGCAGTTCAATGATTCTGTGCGGATTTTTGTTTCTCTCAAAGACAGATTTGAGCTCTTCCTCCTCGTCAAAGTTGAAATAGACATAGCTGTCATAGCAGCTTTGCCCGAATTCTTTCATAATCCACGTTTTTCCAACCTGCCGGGCGCCTTTTAACACCATGGGCTTGCGCGTCGGGTCGGTTTTCCAGTTGATTAGAGCCTGCATTGCGTTTCGTTTCAGGGAAATCACGCTCCTTTTTTAAGAATGGAGAAGTATCAGCGGGTTAACAGTCATAGTATAACACGTTTTTCTGAAAAAATATAACGGTTATTAACACATTTTTCTAATTAATATGGACAGAAGATAGCACATTTTTCACAACTATATCGGAGTGTATTGACATCATTTGTGCTAATTTCTATAATATCATTATAACGAAAGAGAGAGAGGGGAGAGGTACAGATGCCGTTATATTTCAGGGTATTTGCTGTCTTTGTAGTGTTGGCAGTGCATGCGTTTGCCTTTTATTGGACGACAGTAGCACTGGTGGGGGAGAAACTGCGGTGGTGGTGGTATTTCGTGTTTTATGCGGGGGATTGCGCGGCCGAGTGGGCAGCGATACTCCTTATCGCTTTGATTGACATGGAGGAGCCAGTCTGGTATGAACCGCTGTGCCTGTTGGTCGTGGCTCTGATACTCAGCACGATACTTCGTCTGGTGCACCATGTATCGCTGGCAAATGCGCTCGGGGCTTCGCTGCTGGGACATTTTCTTATTTATACAATATTTGACTTTTTGATGGCGGCTGCAATGACTTATTCGCCTGTATTTGACGGGAAGTATCTTTATGTGGCGACATCGCTCCTGCTGCCTTATGTCTTGACGCTGGTATTTGCCGGCGTGATTGTGTTTGTTCTGAATAAGACGGAATTTTCCCAGTATTTTTCCCACCTGTTCCAAGGACATGTGCGGACTGCGGTTACGCTGGTGATTTTTTTCCTGCTGACGAACCTGAAAATCCTGTTGGATTCCTTTTTTCCAGACGCGACCACCAATTTTTCATATGGCCTGCTCTGTTTCTGCCTGATTCTGTTTGCGCTGTTCTGTATTCAGTTTGGTGCCATGTACGCGGCGAGCAGGGATAAGGTCAGGGCGCAGGAGGAGACGATTGCGCAGCAGCAGGCACACATGGAGCTGCTGGAGGAGCTGCAGGGGGAGATCCGTGCGTTTCGCCATGATATTACGAATCTTTTGTCCGGGATGGCGCTCTCCGCGCAGGAGGGGGACGTGGAAGCCATTCAGGAGTTTATGCGGCGCACCGGCAGATATTTCGACGAAAAGCTGGGCAGTGAGATCCGGCAGATGGAGGGATTGTCCAATATTCAGATTTATCCGGTGCGCAGTCTGATCTCCACGAAGCTGAATTTGATGCGGCAGCGCCATATTCAGGTAGCGCTGGAGATCATGAACCCGGTGACAGGCGGCAGAATGCCGACGGAGGATCTGCTGCGCTGCCAGGGAATCCTGCTGGACAATGCGATTGAGGCGGCGTCGAAGGAGGATGGGCAGATCCGGGTGGTCTTATTGCAGGATGCGGGCGAGCTGTACATGGCGATCGCCAACAACTATGATGAACAGCCTGACATTGGCGCACTCACAAAAGGCGGTTACACCACAAAGGGAAAGGGGCATGGGACGGGCCTGTCCAGTTACCGCAGGATGGTATCCCGCTGTCCGGATTGTATGACGCGCACTTACATAAAGGATGATTTCTTTGTGCAGGAGCTGCGGATTCCGGTTTAATATGTGAAATTATTGGAATGATGAGGGGGGAAAGGACAATGATTCCTGTGTATCTGTGTGACGACGAGCCGGCGGTCAGCGCACTGTTGAAGAAGCTGATCGGCGATCAGATCATGATGATGGAGCGCGATATGGGGCCGCTGCAGGTGGCGGACAATCCGGTTTCTTTACTGGAGATGCAGAGGGAGGCGGAGGTTCCGGCAGTCTATTTTCTGGATATCGACTTTCCGGGATATATGAGCGGGCTGGAGCTGGCAGTAAAGCTAAGGCAGTACGATCCGCGGGGATTTATCGTATTTATCACTGCGCACAATGATATGATGTTCGAGACGTTCCGGTACCGTCTGGAAGCGCTTGATTACATCGTGAAGGGAGAGCCTTCTGTGATGGCGGGACGTGTGAATGCGTGTCTGGAAAGTATCTGTGAGCGCCTTATGAACGAACCGGACGGAAAAAATGCGTACTGTTCCCTGAAGCTGTTTGACACGGTGCGCCATATTCCGCTGCAGAAGATTCTGTATTTTGAGGCGGTGGGAAGCCGTCATGCGCTGGTACTCCATATGGACGATGAGGTGCTGGAGTTCAACAGCAGCCTGAATCATTTTGAGGAGAAGCTGGGGGAAGCGTTTTGGAGATGCCACCGCAGCTTTCTGGTAAACCGCTCGAGGATCAGCAATGTGTGGCTGAAGGAAAATACGGTGGAGCTCGACAATGGGGAGAGCTGTCTGCTGTCCCGCAAGGCGAAGGCGGAGTACGCCTCCGCCTTGCAGGGAAAGTAGCACAGCAGTGTGGTGTGTGTTTAGTTGTGCCACCATTTCAACGGGTTTTTGAACATGTCAGACTTTTTTTGGTCTGACTGCTGGCTCGTCAATGACCATTTTTCCGAGCAGAGAGCGAAGAAGAACAGGCAGGAGACTGAAGACATGATATCCAGCGGGCTGAAACTCCACGCCACTTCAAGGATTTCAATGCCGCACAGGGCAAGAAATTCAAGGAAGCTGAATATAAGTCCGAGACTCATCACATAGCCCAGGGTGTCTGCCATGAGTTTTTGGAAGCGCTCAGGCTCTTTTTTTGAGATAATTGCTGCGGTGCACAGAACTGCCATAAAGATCCAGAAATCAATCATTTTTATGATATTCATAGTATTTTCTCCTTTTCTTGACTTGTATTTGTTGTTTTGTTTCCTGTTGAGACTACTATAGCATAAGTGTCTGCCATGTGAACCAAAGTTTCGCAGACGGCTGGTTTGGATTCGCGAATGGCAGACGCAATGGGATATTGGCATTGTTTGAAAAGAGAAAGTGGTGTATACTGTAAGTAAAGTATTTAGATGGCAGGTGGTTTTAATGGGAGTTTATCTGAATCCGGGAAATAAGGGCTTTTGGAGGGCAATCCGCTCTGAGATCTATGTGGATAAGACAGGACTGATCACGCATACAAACAAATGTTTGAATACAGAAGAAGGTTTTGTATGCGTCAGCAGACCACGGCGCTTTGGAAAGTCCATGGCGCTTAAAATGCTCGCTGCTTATTACAGCCGCGGCTGTGATTCCAGGGAGTTGTTTGCAAAGTACAGGATAGCGCGCGACAATACTTTTGAGAAGCACCTGAATCAGTATGATGTGATCTATCTGAATATGCAGCAGTTTTTGATCGAGGCAGATTCAGGGAAAGTGACAGAATATCTGGAACAGGAAGTGCTCAGGGAGCTTAGGAGAGAATATGGGAAATATCTGAGCAGGCAGGACATGGGACTTGCCGCTGCACTGCGGGAGATTTATGTGGAAACAGACAGGCAGTTTATATTTCTGATCGACGAGTGGGACTGTGTGATGCGGGAGAGGCAGGAGTCAGAAGCGATGCAAAAGCAATACCTTGACTTTTTGCGCAATCTCTTAAAGGATCAGGAGTATGCTGCATTGGCCTATATGACGGGGATTCTTCCTGTCAAGAAATATGGGCAGCATTCGGCGTTGAATATGTTCAGGGAATATTCGATGACAAATCAAAAAGCACTTGAGGAATATACTGGCTTTACGGAGGATGAGGTAAAAGGATTATGTGAGCAGTATGACATGGACTTTGATGAAACCAGCAGCTGGTATGACGGATATATGTTTAAGAAATACAAACATATCTATAATCCAAGGTCTGTGGTGGAGGCAATGACATGTCAGGATTTTTCCAATTACTGGACTTCCACAGAAACTTACGAGGCGCTTAAGATCTATATCGATATGGATTTTGACGGGCTGCGGTCGGACATTGTGCAGATGCTTGGCGGGGGGCGTGTCAAAGTCAATACGCGCAGTTTTCAGAATGATATGCGCAATTTCAGAACAAAGGATGATGTGCTCACTCTGCTGATTCATCTGGGCTATCTCGGATACGATTCCATGGCGGAGGAGACGTTCATTCCGAACAAGGAGATCATCGGGGAATTTGAGAATGCCATGAGCGTCGGGGGATGGTCAGAGGTCATGCGTGTCCTGAAAGCATCGGAGAAGCTTCTGGAGGACACTTTGCGTGGGGAGGCAGAGTGTGTCGCCAAAGAGCTGGACAGAGCGCACATGGAAGTGGCATCAATCCTGACTTACAATGATGAAAATGCACTTGGAAGCGCCATCGGACTGGCGTATTACAGTGCAAGGAAGGACTATAAACTGATACGGGAGCTTCCGTCAGGAAAAGGTTTTGCGGACATTGTGTTCCTGCCGTTGCCGCACACAGACAAACCTGCGATGGTGGTAGAGTTAAAATATGACAAGTCTGTCAGTGCAGCGATCCAGCAGATCAAGGACAGGCAGTATACGCAGGCACTTGAGGACTATGCTGGCGAAATCCTGCTTGTCGGCGTGAATTACGATAAGGGGAATCCCAACAAACCGCATAGCTGTGTAATCGAGAAAGTGGAGAAAGGCAGGTGACAGCGATCATTTATTTGAGCAGTTTTTCATTTTCAGAGAAAACAGTCAGCGATCCGAATATTTATCCATATAATGTATTTGCAGACAAACGGGAGAAGGTAATGGTGTTTAACAGTCCGGTCACTGTGCTGTATGGAAATAATGCTTCTGGTAAGTCCACCATGCTCAATATCATGGCGAACAGACTGCAGCTGGAGGGACAGGAGTATGCCACCAGCAATAAATTTGGAAAAGTATTGTATTTCTCGCAGTTTGTAGAGGAGTGCAGCTACACATTAGGGGAAACAGATGACGGAAGAACGCTGAAAAAGCTTCCGCGTGGGAGCCGGTATATCAAAAGTGAGGATATTTTATACGAGATCAAGAAAATTCAGCAGGAGCAGGTTCTGGGGGATGGATATGTATACGAACATATCCGAAGGGGAATGCCCAAAGAACAGAGGGAGCAGTTCAGAGATTCCAGGGAAACAAGGCAGCAGCTGGAAAATCTGAAATTTGCGCAGGAAAAATACTCGAACGGCGAGACGACACTGCAGATGCTTGACGACTATATAGAGCCGGATGCGCTGTATCTGCTTGACGAGCCGGAAGTGTCTCTCTCGCCTGCGAATCAGACAGCACTGGCACAGCGGCTGAACCAGATGGCAAGGTTTCTTGGATGTCAGTTTATCATCTCCACCCATTCGCCGTTTATGCTGGGGACACTGCATGCAAAGATTTACAATCTTGACTCGCGTGGCATGGAGGAGGCCAGGTGGACAGAGCTGGAAAATGTGCGGTATTTTTATGACTTTTTTGAAAGACACAGAGGGGAATTTCAGAAATGAAGTAAATGGGGAAAACGGAAATGCAAAAGATATTGGTAGTGGACGACGCGGAGATGAACCGCGAATTATTGAGGGAGATGCTGGAGACAGATTACGCTGTCGAGATGGCGGAGAATGGGGAGCAGGCACTGCGGAAGCTGTACGAGTATCATGACGGGCTGGCAGCGCTTTTATTGGATCTGCAGATGCCGAAGACGGACGGTTTTGCGGTGATCGCTGAGATGATTCAGCGCGGTTGGATGGACAGCATTCCAGTGCTCATCATAAGCAGTGAGAACGCCGTCGAAATAGAGAACAAATGTTTCGAACTGGGTGTTTCGGACTTTATCCACAGACCGTTTGTGGACTCGATCGTCAGAAACAGGGTGAGGAATACGATAGAACTGTTTAACTGCAAGAATCAGCTGGAGAAAAAGATCGAAAGGCAGTCCGAGACACTCAAAAAGCAGGAGCAGATCATCAGGATACAGGCAGAGCAGCTGAGCACCGCAGAGGCATTCAGCAGATTGATGATGGAGTACCAGTCTGCGATCATGGAAGTCGAGACAAGGCTGAAAGTGCTCAATGCGATGTTCTCTGAGGAGTATAAGCGCAATCCCTTTGAATCGATCAAGAGCAGGCTGAAAAAGCCTGAGAGCATATACAGGAAGCTGGTGAGAAAAGATTTTCCGGTCACGATCGAGAATATCAAAGAATATGTCGCAGATGTCGCGGGACTTAGGGTGATCTGCTCTTTTCCCGATGATATTTACCGGCTGGCGGAGCTTTTGCTCAAACAGGACGATATTATCTTGCTGAAGGAGAAGGATTATATCAAATCGCCGAAGACGAACGGATACAGGAGCCTTCATCTGATCCTGAGTGTCCCGGTCTTTCTGCCGGATGAGAAAAAGTATATGAAGGTGGAAGTACAGTTCCGCACGATCGCGATGGACTTCTGGGCCAGTCTGGAACACAAGCTCAAGTACAAGAAGAGTATCGACAATACGGAGGAGATCGAAAACCAGTTAAAGGCTTGTGCGGATTCGATCGAGGCGCTGGATTATCAGATGCAGGAAATCCGGGACAAGATTGATTATTCAGACCAATAAAGGGGACGGGGATAATATAGCATAAGCGTTTGGCAGTGAATGAAAGCTTCGCGGAAGGATCGTTTTGATTTGCTGCAGTATTTCTTTATTTTCAAGGAAAACAATCAGTGTTCCGAAGATTGAGCCGTGTCATGCAATTATGGTCATGGATGAAAAGGTACGGGAGTCAGCAGTCCGCTCCGCAGTTTGTGTATGAAAGGAAAAAGAATGAAAAAATGTCTGTCAATATTGGTTTTAATGATCATATGTATGCAGATGATTTCCTGTGGGCAGCAGGAGAAAACAAATACGGAAAATATCGGACAGGCTCAGATAGATGCGCCGGACATACCGGATGAGAACGGTGAACCGGCTGCAGAGCCTGAAACCAAGATGGATGCTGAGACAGCGGCAGAGACAGTTTCGTTGGATTCATTAGCGGGATATTATATCAGAGGGGTGAGTCTGCCGGATGACAGGAGCATCTCATTGGACTTTTTCATTTATGAGGAAGAAGGCTGCTATTATGGATACATGAATATGATACGGTATGAGCAGATCGAAGGACAGGAGTATCGTGAGGACTTTCAGGTCAGGCTGCTCATGGAGATACGCAGGGAACAGGATGAGATACAGGCTGTCTGCGTGGAGGATTTTTCGGAGCCGGACCATCAGGACCGCTTCGGTGCGTATCAGGAGGGAGACTTGCTGTTTACTTTGCATATGGATGCGGAGGGGCTTTGTGTTTCGTGGGAGAAGTTTGGGATTGACGGGTTGGAGGACACTCATTTTTTCCCGGATGAAGACTGTCTGTCCGTAGAACTGATCAGTCAGAGAGATATTGAAATCTTTCTGCGTGCAAGGGGAATGGAGGGAAAACTGCTTCTCCGGTATGATGAGGATGCATCTGGCATGGAGGATTATCTGGAAGTGTATTATGACGAGGAAAAAGAGACTGGCGCGGGGGTGTACTGCAATGTTGTACACATAGAGGACTACGGTACATTTCAGTATTACGGCGGATTTGATATCGCTGGATGCAAACATCAGCAGTGGGAAGATCATCGGTTTGACGTGATACATGATGGAGAAGATTTGCTGACGGTGTATGATTTCGAGAAGGAATATAACGAAAACGGACAGATCAAAAAGCTGGAAACAAGGGGAGTGATCGAAGGGTGGAGGGATAGTCCGTATGAGGATACCATAGTCTGCGTCGAATACTTCTATCGCGAGGATGGCACTTTGGAGAGAAAAGATTGTTATTATAATGAACGGGAATTTGGAACGACGGGACAGAGCCAAAAGTATTATTATGATGAGCGGGAGCGGCTGAAATATGCGTATTTCTACATTACGCATGGAGCATTGCAGGAATATTATTTTTATGAAGGGGAATGCATGGAACC
Source organism: uncultured Lachnospiraceae bacterium (assembly GCA_947178035.1). Classification (GTDB taxonomy): domain Bacteria; phylum Bacillota; class Clostridia; order Lachnospirales; family Lachnospiraceae; genus COE1. The sequence goes on from CAMWXA010000019.1 coordinate 12,859, forward strand.
GTCCTATTGTATCAGACTGGATTTCGGTGCATTTCCCAGTACCGATTACTTTATCAAATATGACGGGGAATGAAACTGGTTACTGTTAACTCCTGATCAAAAACCTGTACAGTCTGTGCACTGAAATTTTCCTCCAATTTCCTTTCGGAGAATTGGAGGATCGCTGACAAACCAGCAGGGTATGGCGGGGACGCCGCATTCTGTCCGATATCCTGCGCTTTCACTGAGATTGCGGTTTCTTTGTCTCCAGCTTTTTTAATATCCCTTCATCCATTTCATAGACCTCATCACAGAGTATCTCGATATCCTCTTTATTATGACTTGCCAGTAAAATTATTTTTCCTTCGTTCTTTAAGTTAAGCAATAAAGCTCTTATTTCTGATACCCCTTGTTTATCCAATCCGTTCATCGGCTCGTCCAGGATCAGAAGCCCGGGATTTTCCATAATTGCCTGAGCGATAGCCAGCCTTTGCTTCATGCCCATAGAATATTTCCCGACTTTCTTTTTGTCTTTCGGATTCAATCCGACGCGCTCCAAAACCTGAAACAGCAGCCCCCTGTCCAAAGAATGATTGATCAGATACAGATATTTTAAATTATTGTAGGCGCTCTTATTCTTAATAAAAGCCGGTTCTTCTATGATAATTCCCGTATTGGACAGAAAGGGTGCATTATTCCTGTGAGGTTTTCCGTTTATCAGTATCTCCCCGGCTTCCGGCCTCAAAAAACCGCAGATACACTTAAACAAAACCGTTTTTCCCGAACCGTTATAGCCGACGATTCCATATATTTTACCTTTTTCACAATTTAATGACACCCCGCGCAAAACTGTTTTCTCTCCAAATCTTTTTGTCAGATTCTTCACTGCCAGAGTTTCCATATCCTCATTCCTCCCCATAAAAATTATATGACACCCTGCTGCCGGCAAGATAAATCAATATCATTAATACAAAAATCATTCTGAGCAGACGGATGATCATATCGTCAAAATCCGGAGACACGACTCCCATGATATTTTTTGTCCCCGCCTTGGATATTTTCATCCATTCGGTAGGAATGATATTCACCATAATCCGCTGCATGCGTCTGCCGGCATTTTCAGCAGCGATCTCTGCGACGGCCAAAGACGTCGCTGTTATGACAGACACCGCACGTGAAAAGCACAGCGAAATCAAAAACATAATCAGGCCGATAAAGGAAACGATCAGAAAAAACACCAACGCGGATATCAGCATTAACTTTGCCGGTTCATAGTCATTAATAAGTTTATAGGAGACAAAAAAGCCCAGGTTTAATTCATCCTGCAGATTTGTAAGAGCCAGCGTATGGTATAATTTCCCCCAGTCCGCCTTCCATTCCAGATGCGGCATCATGATCAATACTCCGCTGGCAAGTACCGACGCCGTATACAGGAATGAAGCCGCAAATATTTTAAAAATCTGTATTCCTATCCACTTTGGCCTTCCTAATCTGATAATCTGATACATCTGCCATCTTTCCATAAACGGCACGCGCGCATACAGGTAAATGGCGCCTGCAATAAATATCAGATTAAAATACAGGCCGGAAAAAGCAAACAAAATTCCCCATGGCGTCGCCGGATAATTCATTTTTACAGAAACATCCCTGATCGGGGACATAAAAAGATACAAATAAAAAAGCCAAACAAGAAAGAATGCGCCCACTCGCTTACAAAAAAAGAACGTGCGGGCTTCCCTGACTGCCGCTTTGAAAAATCTTACCATAGAATTATGAACGCCCACCATTGAATCTCCTTCTTAATCTTAAATAGATCAGCCACGTCAGGCATGCACTAAACAAAAGCATGATCAAAACAGCATATGCAAAGGACATCATGTCATTATCAAATACATTTTTTTTGCCTGAAAAAATATAGTCCAAGTTAAAGAAAATGTTTTGGGGAAAAGCCGCTGTTAAATAATGCGTCATGAAATAATATGCCATAACAGGTATGGACAGTACGAGCAGTTTGTTGGTGATGTATAATGAAATATAGACAGAGATCAACGAAAGCATTCCGATCATCATTCCCATCTGTAAAGAAAAGAGAAACACATACAGATAAAAGTGGCCTCCTTGCAAAATTGTCCGAAAACTTCCGCTGTTTACTGCCGACTGATAGACAGAGTCCTGTTCGTCAAACCATTCGCATCTGGTTTTCAGGATGACAGTGAACAACATCATACCAGCTGTATACGCACATATCGATGATGCCAAAACAGTAATGACCCTGCTGATACAGTAATCCTTCAGGCTGCTGCGTATGACGATCCAGTGAATATATCCATACTCCAAATCCTCGCATACCGCCCCTGCAAAAGGCATCGCCCCAAATACCATAACGAGAAGAAACTGCACGATATCTGTACTGTACCATAGCACATGAATCACTGTATTTCGCCCAAAACCGCTGTCAAAAGCTCCCGATAGCAAAACCGCCAGCACTCCCGGAATGCCGATCCAAAACCCGGGTGATGTAAACGCGCGCGCAAAATCTGATTTTATATTTTTTATCATAACATTTCCTCTGCCGTTAAGGCATTCACATACATATGCAGCGTCCTCTCGGTCGATACCTCGCGTACGGTTACCTCCCATGCAGGGATCATTTCAAAAGACTCCTGATCACCCTCCACCGGTCTGAAAAATAATTCTGCACTTTTTACTTCATATTTTTCATCGGTTAAAAGCATATTGTATTTATATGCGATCGTGTCCGCAACCGCATCAAAACTTTTTAACGCAAGAGGCTCGTCGCTCTGCTGGAAAGTAAAAAGGTCATAAATCTGCATCTCTACTATGCCATTATGTGTGTAGAAAACCTGCACAGGAGCATTGGCGTCACATACCTGCTTAAAAACCTCCGCCAGCGGATATTGCACGGTGCAGCCCTGCAGCGTCTGATGAACCGCAAAAAAATACCCGTTATCGTCCTTTGTCCAGCTGTCCTTATATTCCTCCCTGGCTTTTTCTTCGTCGACAGCGGCTACGTATTCGTTTTCTTCCATTGTTTTATAATCCAAAGAGTAACAATTATATTGTCCGGTAATATCCAGACCAAGTTCGGAAAGAACATCCGAAAGTTCCCTGTATGCCTCATCGATACGCTTAAATTCAAACGTTTCCCCCGTAAGATACAAATCGGCGTTATAATTGTCTCCCTCCAGATGAAATGAGTGAAGAACATAACTGAAAATAGTTCCCTTTGTCATACCCAGATGATTTTTGATCATATAAAGGGACTCGTGCATCTGATTTCCGACATAGTACATTTCCTTACCCATTTCCGTATCTCTTTCCCAAGAGTCCTTTATCTCTATTTCTCCGAAAAGTAAATCGTATGCCTTTTCTTTGTCCAGTGTCTGATACGTGGCCGTTGTTTTATACAGTCCGTGATCGGAAACTTCCTCATTTACGATAATTTCCGTATTAAAAACAACATGATCTGTTTCCTTTGTATATGAAGATGGAAAGACAACGGGCTCCATTTCCTCTGCATCCGCGGCTGGAAAATGATACGGCTGCGAAGTTTCTGTTGTCAAGGCCTCATCTGTCAATTCCTCATCAGCTTTACGGCATCCTCCGCATTCCAGGGCTGCCAATATACAAATCAGGTATATTAAAACCTTTTTCATGATGCGTTCTCCTTTGCACAGTGTTTTATTTCCATAATAGTTATATTTTATAATAGCCATGGACATATATCCATGGCCTAAGCATATTATGCTTCATATACCCCTGTACTTTTTACAGTTCCCGTAGAAGAATATCCGTATCTCGCCTTCATAAAGTAGTATTCGTCACATGGAGCAGTAGTTTTATATCGTCCGTAACGTGACTCCCCGATGCCATTCTCGACATAGATCTCTTCCGATTCAATGGAACCATACAGCTGTATTGATTTTGCCCAGAATGAAGCATTATTCGTATTAAAAGTTCTGGGCGTAACACAAAAATCATTAATGTCACAGTCAGTCCTTTTGGTTCTCTTTGAGATATTGTCCTCATTAGCACCTGACTGGGTTACGGTTATGGTATAGTCCGTGGACTCTGCAAAAGCATTTATTCCAAGCATCATTGTACATGCACAGATCATTAATATTGTCATTCTTATTTTATTTTTCATATCGCACTCATCCTTCCCTATTGGTAATAATATCATCAATGAAACTGCTCAATATTGACACATTCAATGGAATCACCCCATTCTTTATCGGAAATGCTTATCCGAATTGTTACTTAATGTGTCTTATTCTGCTTGCCATGGATTCGCAGTATATAAAATACATTTGACTACAATTATGTAGTCAAATGTATCTTATCACTTTTGTCATATTTTGTCAAATATATTTTTGAGCTTTGAAAGTTTAAATTACATACTTAACTGTAATCTAATGTGGACATGTATTAAATTTTAATACAACCAATTCGTTCCCTTTCTCCACATTCCCACATTTACTGCATCTTTGGGCAGAATATTGAGTTATTGTACAACTCCCGTCAGAATTCTTATTGTGTTCAGCATATGTACCAGAAACATATTGATGACTGCAGCTTCCATAGACAGACACTCCCATATCATCTTTTACCTGATAGATATTACCATACTCATCAATAAACTGTTTTTCATATCTAATTTCCATATTCACATACTCATATGCAATATCTTTTTTTCGTTCTTCCTCACCCGCATTTTCCGTAATAAACATACCCGGATTATTGATAAATCTCTCAGCCTCTTCAACGGACTCCCATTCACCGCTCACAGTATTGACCTCCGGATAGGCAAATACCGTAATGGAATTTACCACCGTAACCAATACCGCCGTAATCAATACGGCTGCCTTGCTGCATTTTTTCCTATTCATTTTCATGGCATTCTCCATCCTTTCTGATAATCTTATCATTTCCCCTTTGAAACCCATTCCCCAGCGTATACGCCCTGCTTCTTCCCCTCCGTTCCTGCTCGATTCGATAATAAGCAGACGCATATATGCCTTGATTTCTTCTTTTGTTTTCCCATGCAATGCGATATCATCGCAGGAGCACTCACAGGCCCATTCAAAATTGCGGCAGACAAACCATATGGCCGGATTCCACCAGTGCAGGATTACTGTCAGTCTGAGCAGTATCTTCCAAAATACATCAAACCTTTTGATATGGGCAATTTCATGACTTAACACCATCTCTGCTTCCGGACTTTTTGCGGCTTCCCCGCATAGTATCACAGGTCTGAACAAACCAAAGGTCATATTTTCCCTATTATGCAATGTATAGTATACCGTAACCTTCTGTGTCAGCCCGCATAGTCCTATCCTTCTCGCAACCTTTATCACCTCCTGTTCCATATTTATTTTATTGATGCAGCTGATAACAAACTTCCTTGTCTTCATATAATGATAGTAAGAAATCAGTAAAATGAAAATCGCTGCAAGCATCCACACTGTTACCACTGCCATCTGTATTTTCATATAATTATTGATATATACAGAACCATCTACATATGCTATACGATACGACATACGTCCTAATATATTGATATCTCCATCTTCTATGAGTCTGAATCCGATAAAATCCACCAAAATATCCCGATACCATTTCCTGAGAAACGGCAGCGGTATCAGATAATACAGCACAGATATTTTAAGCAGGAGATACTGTATTTCCGCTGAAATTCTGCCTTTCATCAAATATCTGAGCAATATGCAGATATAGGCCGACGTCGTTCCTGATAAAGACATAACCAACAGATATTCCATAACCGCTCCTTAGTAATCATTCAAAAATAATTTAAAAATGATTTAAAATATTCATTAAGTTTTCCGCCTCTTTTTCATCAATTACATTCTTCTTTGCAAAAGCCGCTACGAAATTACTCAGCTTACCGCCATACATAGAATCAATTGCCTCTTTCATCTGCATGAGATGATAGTCTTCCTTACTGTATGCAGCTTTTACCATTCTGTTTTCCCTTTCTACCAACCCCTTTTTCTCCAGTCTTTCCAAAAAAGTATTGAGGGTCTGCCTTTTCCATGCTTTGCCATCTTCCGCGAAGAGAGCGAGCAAAGCGGACTGCTTAATACTTTCCGTCTGCTCCCACAACTTTTCCATTACTTCGCTTTCCGCATCTGACATATAATAATTTCTTACACCTTTATTCTCTTTTTCCATTTTTGTTTTCATCTCCTATTATTTTATTGTTGACTATATACTTGTAGTCGATAATAGTATACATATTTTTACGCATACAGTCAACAAAATATTTCGATGTATTATTCAAGTGTTTTTTTCAGAAAACAGGCTGGTATGCGGTGGGAGCGGGATGTTGTTGATTTGTTTAGATTTTGATTGAAAACATCACATTCGTTTAGTATAATAGTAGTATTACGTAATAAGGAGGAATTTTTATGAAAAATAGTATCGCAGCAAAAACGTTTGTGGTCATAATGGCAGCGGCGATGTGCTTCGCGTCTGCCTGTTCCTCTTCGGGAACCGTGACCAACAGCGGGGGAAGCACGCAAAAAAACGTTGAGACGGCGCGCGTATCCGATGAAGAGAGCTCTGCCGAGACGAAGAGTTCTGCTGCCACGACAGAGAGCTCTTCTAAGACAGAGAGCACTGCTGATTCACAGAGTTTTGCCGAGGCACACGATGCTTTCCAGACAACACTGGCAAAGGAAGATCATGATGACTATGAGATTCCAGACCCGCCAGAAGGAGCTTTTGACCTGATTCACTATCCTTCCACGGTGGGGGATCTGGCAGCGTATGTGTCCAGTGATCCCGGAGACGGCGAGAAGCATCCGATGATCATCTGGGTGGTAGGCGGCTGGGGAAACGGCATTGATGATTTCCCGTGGTGCTATCCTGCATGGGATGATGACCAGACTGGTTCGGCATTCTGGCAGGCGGGTGTGCTGACAATGTATCCGTCGTTCCGCGGTGGCAATGGAAATCCTGGCTATTATGAGACACTTTTTGGCGAGGTGGATGATCTTGCGGCGGCTTACGATTACGCAGCGTCCCTTCCCTATGTCGATCCTGACCGCATCTATCTGGGCGGACACAGTACTGGTGGCACACGCGCCCTGCTCACTGCAGAGTACACAGACAAATTCCGTGCAGTGTTTGGGTTTGGCGCTGTGGACAAGATCGAGTACCACAATAACAGCCAGTTCACGTTTGACACAGACAATGAGGAAGAGTATAAGATGCGCTCCCCGATTTACTGGCTGGACAGCGTGAAGACACCGACCTTTTTGATCGAGGGAAGCGAGGGAAATGCCTCCAATTTGAAGAATATTGAGAGCACTTCCCAAAATGACAATATCCATTGCTACATTATGGAGGGAGAGGATCACTGGTCAGTGCTTGCGCCCCTGACGAGAGTGCTTGCGCAGAAGATTCTGGCAGACACTGGGGCAGAGTGCAATATCGCGATTACTCAGGAGGAGCTTGACGAGGCCATGAAGCAGGATCCGGAGATTCCATTGCCAGTGATGCAGCAGTGCACAATGGAAGATTTGGGAATAACCTTCTCCTATCCATATCTGTGGGACATGGAGGACATCTCTGAGAATGGAGAGGTCTCATACATGTTGGTTTCCAGGTATGAGGAGGATAATATCTGGGATATGTCCATGCTGCTTTTTGATGCTTACATGCCGGAGGAGGACGTGGATCTGGAGTTGGCAAAGGAGTCTTACACCGCAGATGGCTGCGATGTCGAAGATATAACAATTGGCGGCTATCCGGCAATGAAAGTCGATGCACTGATGGAAACCGATACCGGCAATGTCTTTCAGACAACATTTGTTGGGATACAAAAGGATGATATTCTGATTACATTTGAATATTTCATTCATGAAGACTTTGGCGATGATGCCGTTCCGTTGTTTGATGCAATCACTGAGAGTATTTCCTTTGAGCAGTAAATTCTTTGGAAATCGTATTGATATGACTTTTGTTTTCTGTTTTGGGGTACAGCAATAAAAACAGCCTTGTACTTCTGCTTGCCAGAGCGATTTGTCGATACACTCTGAACAGGCAGGAATACAGGGCTGTTTTTTGCAGATTGATTATTCCATAAAATCTTCCATGCCCTCAATATACCATTTGTAGGTCAGTTTTTCTCCCGTTTTTTCCTCATATTTTGCTTCCAGTGAGCCATAGAAGTACCAGTCCAGCAGTTTTTTCAGGGTTGGGGCAGCACTGCATCCATGCAGCAGACCATCGTCATCATCAAGGTATACCTCGTCCCATGCAAATTCTTCATGGTCAAACCATACCAGTGACCATGTGTTTTTATCTGTTCCGACTACTTCGTTTTCGGGGTTGGACAAATCAATACAGAGCGGACCCCACGCAGCGCCCCAGTCCCCAATTGGAATCAGATACTGGAAACTGTTATCGGGCAGGTCGCAAAACTCCTGTATTTCCTTAAGTGTTTCCATCTGCTCGGAGATTTGTTCCATGCTTTTAGGAATGTCTATTTCCAGCCAGAGCACGCGAAGATTCGATTCATCGCCGCGTGCATCCGTGATGGAACAAATCTGATAAGAACCAGAAGGGAGCCGGCGGGAAGTCAGAAATGCCTTATACAGTGATGGCAATGTTATCTGATGTTCCATCTCAAAAGCTTCAATCTCCTCCTCTGTAATGGTGGAGGGCTCAAGTTCCAGGTTGGGAAACCAGCCGCGCTCCTGCAATTTTTGAAATCCATGTTCCACGAAATTTTTGTCTTCCTGGCGTATCATATCAAGGTCTCCTTTCGTAATTGAATTGTATTGTTATAAGAATAGGTTCTTACAAAAAAATAAGATTACAAGAAACAAATCAAGAGGATTGATTTTGTATAGAT
>CAMWXA010000020.1 GCA_947178035.1 uncultured Lachnospiraceae bacterium
CCCCATAGTCACGAATTGTCTCCTCATTCCCATGTACCAGAAACACATGACGCGCAGACAGCCGCTCCAACAGTGCCGTGATTTCTGACTTATCCCCATGCGCGGAAAGTCCCACCTGTTCAATCCGGCATTTTACCGGAAGTGTCGCTCCATCCAGCGTAATCTGACGCTCTTCCTGTTCCTCCAGCAATGACAGCAGCTGTCTTCCCGGCGACTCCTCATCCTGGTAACCAGTGATAATAATACATGCGTTTTCGGACTGCACAAGCTTTTTTGCATACTGCACACTCGGCCCTCCAGTCAACATCCCGGAACTGGATATGATGACTGCCGCTCCCTTCCTTTCCAGCAGCTCCTCTCTGCTCTGGAGAGGTGCTACTGGCTGGATTTCCTTTGTATAAAATGGCTCGCCACCCCGCAGAATCCTTTTTCCAAGCGCATTTTTCAAAAATGTTGGGTTGCGTGTATAGACAATGTTAATATCCCGCACCATACCGTCCACATACACTGGAACAGCTGGCATTTCCCCGTTCTGTACCGCAGCGCGCAGAATCAGCAGCACCTCCTGTGACCGCCCCAAAGCGAAGGCTGGAATCAATATTTTCTGCCCTTTTTCCACGCATTCCCGAACCAGATCCACCAATCGCTTCTCCTCCACTTGTCTGTTGGCGTGAAGCCGGCTCCCGTAAGTCGTCTCCACTATGGCAGCATCTGGCCGCAGTTTTGGTATATGAATCCCTTCTATCGTGCGCTGTGAAAATGCGGCAAAATCCCCGGAATAAAACAGTGTGCCCTCCTCCGTGGCAAGATAGACACATGCGGCTCCGGCAATATGCCCTGCTGGATACAGCGTCAGCTTAATTGTATCTAATATGAAAAGCTCTGTCTGATACCGGACAGGCGTGATGCGTCCTAACATATTCAATACATCCTGCTCTGTGTAATGCGGGATCTCATCTTCGCGGTACGCCATAATTTTTAAACTGTCATAAAGCAGCACACGCGTCAATTCCTCTGTCATGACTGTCATATAAATCCGCGCCTCAGGATAGGCTTTGCTGATAATCGGAAGTGTTCCGATATGGTCCATATGCGCATGACTCACAATAATCGCATCCACCCCGCCCTGCTCCTGTATCGTGCGAAAATCCGGCAGCGGATCCTTTGCCGCCGACTGCCGGATCCCACTATCCAAGAGAAGGCGCTTCCCCGCCGCCTTCACATAAATACAGCTTGCGCCAATTTCCATGGCACCGCCCAGAAAAATGAATTCCATACCTCTGTTATCTCCCTTCGCCAACAATGCACTCTTCTTCCAGCCTATGTTTTATAATCATATCATACTTTCCAAAGGCCTGTAAATAAATTGTGCTATCTTTTCCAAAAATCAGTTGACATCCGTTCAAAATAAGAGTATGGTAAATAAAGTAACAATTCACTGCATTTGTTAGAAAAAAATAACAAATGCCACACAGGAAAGGAGGTAAGACTATGTCTAATACGTTTAGAAATGCAACAATGAATCAGTCCATAACGTTATTTCATCGTAAAATTATCTCCGGGGTATGCTGTATTTGATCAATCGTACATGATAAACGTACTTTGACCTCATGGTAATTTTGCCATGGGGTTTTTTTGTACCTTTTTGTCAGCACACCGGAAATGATTGCGATTCGAGATATGAGGAGGGAACGTTTTTTATGAGAAAGAAACTATCAACTTACATCTGGGAGTACAAATGGCATTATCTCTTTGCCATTACATCGCTGATAATCAGTGTCTCCCTTGATATGCTGGCACCAATGCTCACCATGCATATCATCGACGATGTGATACTGGGCGGCAATCTCACAATTCTGCCCTACCTGCTGGGCGGCATTTTGACTGTCGGTGTCGGTCGCTGTATTTTTCAGTATACAAAGGAATACACCTTTGACAAGGTAGGTTCCTCCATCGGGTCAGACATGAGAAAAAATCTGTTTGACCACATTCAGAGTCTGAGCAGCAGCTTTTTTGACAAGACAAACACTGGAGAACTCATGGCGCGTGTAAAGGATGATATCGACAGAATCTGGAATACGCTGTCCTATGTGAGCATGTTGATTATAGAAGTCATCTTTCACACCTGTGTCGTGCTCTTCTGTATGTACCGGCTGCACGCACCACTCGCCGTCATCCCAACGATTGCAATGTTTGCATCTGCCCTGATCGCTGTCAGCATGGAGCGCCATCTCGGATCAATCTATGAAGATATCAGCGAAGAAAATGCAGTGCTCAATACTGTAGCGGAGGAGAATCTTGCCGGTGTGCGCACCGTAAAGGCATTTGCAAGGGAAAAATTTGAGATTACGAAATTTCTGTCTCACAACCAACGCTACTATGAGCTTAACATGAGACAATCCAAAGTATTTGTGCGCTATTACCCCTATTTGCAGATTATCACAAAGCTTCTGCCCATGATAATCCTCCTGCTTGGCGGGCGCCTTGTCATCCAGGGCACGATTACGTTAGGGGTACTCGGAGCATTTCTGGAATACTCCAACAATATTGTATGGCCTATGGAAATGCTTGGCTGGCTGTCAAACGACTTCTCGGCCGGCATTGCATCCAACAAAAAGCTTGTTAAAATATATGAACAAAAACCAGTGATTACAGAGAGCGAAGCCCCAGTTGTCTTAAACGATGTTCAGGGCAAAATTGAGTTTTCACATGTTTCTTTTCACAAAGAAGATTTGCATGAAATCCTGCACGACATCACATTTGAGGCTGACGCTGGCTCTACAATCGGCATCATGGGTGCTACCGGCGCAGGTAAGACATCCGTGGTTCAACTGCTGCAGAGGCAGTATGACGCCACTGACGGCTGTATCCGCCTTGATGGCGTTGACATTCGTGAACTCTCTTTGAAACAGCTTCGAAGCAGTATTTCGATCGTAATGCAGGATGTATTCCTTTTCTCTGACACAATTAACGAAAACGTTAAACTCGGCAAAAAAGAGTACATTGACGAAGCGATTGTGCGAAAAGCTTCCAGGGACGCACAGGCAAGCAGCTTCATTGAAAAGATGCCGGATGCATACGAAACAGTCATCGGAGAGCGCGGTGTCGGACTTTCCGGAGGCCAGAAACAGCGCATCAGTATTGCAAGAGCCTTTGCAAAGCATACGCCGATCCTGATTATGGATGACTCGACATCCGCACTGGACATGGAGACAGAACACGAAATTCAGAAAACGCTGACTGCACTGCCTGATACCACAAAGCTGATTATTGCGCACCGCATCAGTGCCGTGCGCCACGCAGACGAAATTCTCGTCCTGGAAAACGGCTCGATTGCAGAACGCGGAACGCACGATGAGCTGCTTGCCCAAAAAGGATTGTACTATGCCACCTATGTATCGCAGTATGGAGAACCCGCAAGTCCTGACAATACTGCTGTGGTATAATGTCGTCAGACATTATACTCGCCCGAATGGGCATGAACTTACCGTGATTGCGCAGCAATCATGGTATAACAAATTTACAGCGTAAGAAAGGGGGATTATTATGGCAATCAATTCCTATAAGGAAGATGAAAACCTAAACGAAGTAAGTAAAATAAAAACACTGGGCAGACTGTTTGCCTATCTGCTTGCACACAAGGCTTCGATCTTTGCAGTACTGCTGATTATGGCATACTGCGTATGTGTGAGTCTGATAAACCCGTTGATTATAGAATCTGCCATCGATAACCATATTTCCACTGGTGATTATGCTGGTCTGTACCAGCTGGCACTAATTGCACTTGTATTAAATGGTATTCTTATCATAGTCGTGAAGGCCCGTATGTATATCATGGCGAAGGTGTGTAATAAAGTGCTGGTCACAATCCGGCAGCAGCTTTATACCCATATACAGACGCTTGATTTCAAATTTTTTGACAGCAGACCGACTGGAAAAATCCTTGCACGTATCATAGGTGATATCAACTCACTGAAGGATGTGCTGTCAAACAGCGTCACAACCCTGATACCAGACTTTATCACAATCTGTGCGGTCGTCGGCATTATGTTTGTGAAAAATGCAAAACTCGCCGCAGCAGCACTGATCAGTATTCCCCTCATGATTGCGGGGGTATGGTTCATACAGGTGCGGTCCCACAAATGCTGGCAGGTCTTTCGAAAAAAATCTTCGAATCTCAACGCCTTTGTGCATGAGGATCTGTCAGGTATCCGAATTATCCAGAGTTTCACTGCCGAGGAAGAGACAAAAGAAACGTTTCGCACCCTTGTCAACGAACATCAGCGCTCTTTTATGGATGCGGTACTGTATGCGGATTCCTTTGGGTCTGTCGTGGATTTCTGCTGGGGACTTGGCAATGTATCGCTGTGGTTTACAGGTATCATGATTCTGGGTGTCGACAGTGTATCTGTAGGAACCCTTGTTGCATTTGGAACATATATCTCGATGTTCTGGCAGCCGATTATGAACCTGAGCAATTTCTATAACCAGCTGATTACCAATATTTCCGGCGCAGAGCGAATCTTTGAGATTCTGGATACCAAAGCGGAGATCGTAGATGCCAAAGATGTAACACAGATGCCTGAGATTGTCGGAGCAGTTGACTTTGAACATGTTGGCTTTTCATACGAAGAAGGAACTGATGTTCTTAACGATGTGAGTTTCCATATCAATCCCGGCGAGACTATCGCCCTTGTGGGACCCACTGGCGCAGGAAAGACAACTATCGTAAATCTAATCAGCCGCTTCTACGATATCCAGAGAGGCACGATCAGGATTGACGGACATGATATCAAGCGTGTCAGCATTGAAAGTCTCCGGCAGCAGATGGGCATTATGACACAGGACAATTTCCTGTTTACAGGAACAATCCGCGAAAACATCGCCTATGGAAAATTGGATGCGACAGATGAGGAAATTATCGCCGCGGCAAAAGCTGTTCACGCACATGATTTTATCACCAGACTGCCCGATGGCTACAACACAAAACTGGAAGAGCGCGGCGGCGGTCTGTCGGTCGGTCAGAAACAGCTGCTTGCTTTTGCCCGCACCATGGTCAGCATGCCTAAAATTCTAATCCTGGATGAAGCGACATCAAGCATCGATACCAAGACAGAGCTGCTGGTTCAGGATGGTATCGAAGCCCTGCTGAAAGGACGCACTTCCTTTGTCATCGCGCACCGTCTGTCCACCATCCAGAAGGCGGACCGCATCTTTGTCATCGACAACGGGGGCATTGTGGAGGAAGGAAACGCCAAAGAGCTCATGATGAAAAAAGGCGCTTACTACAGATTATATACAGCCCAGCTTCAGGATGTTGTATAAAAATAAGCAGGTTTTTGCCTGCTTATTTTTATACAATTGCTTATTCTTCTGTGTCATCCCCGGAAATCTCCACAAATCTCGAAAACGCCTCCGCATGCATCTTTGACACTGCATGCGGATTCCGCTTTAGCAGCGAATTCATGCGTCCATACTCTTTCTTTGTCCGCGCACGGTTTACTTTCTCCATAAAGGCTGCCCGGGAATTTCTGCTGCTCTCTCCGAGTCTGTCATACATTTCCTTTCCTGTCTCCAGTGCAGAGTTAATCTTTCGCAGGCCTGCCTCTGACCGCTCCTTCAGCTCGCCGCCATAAAATGCAGACGCCACCTCAATATGTTTCTGCAGTCTCCGAAAGTCCTCGTTGTTCTCCTCAAGACTCAGAAGCACTTCCTTGAGGTTAATCGCCTCGCGAATGCTCTCTGCCATGTCAATCGATATATAGACTGTAAGTACAAAGACAATCACCTCCAAGGCATTGATATTCAAATGGGATACAAGCCGTTCCACTGGAGTATGGCCGTACAGCGTAAGAATCACAGAGAACACCCCCCATGCCAGAGAAGATGTCACGCAGATGTGTCCGTTCAAATTCAGCCGTTGATTACTGTAATCCCAGTATCTCACATGAAACAGCCGCTCCATCGCCACACCAGTAAAATACTCCAATATTGTAGCACTCACCATACCCACAACAAACACGGCCCCAGGGGTTGTCCGAAATGGCAGCGTAAAAATCAGTACAACAATCGCCCCCGAACCATAAATCGGAAGAAACGGACCTCTCATAAAGCCTCTGTTAACCCATTTCGCTTTCAGCACTGAGACATAGCAGGTCTCCCAAATCCATCCCAAAAAGCAGTAAAAATAAAAGAAAAAAAGCCATGTTGAAAACGTATATATCATCAAAATCCCTCCACACAAATCAAAAGCATGCCGTTCTTCACCTCAATTTCGGCATCTTCCCCTATAAATTCATTGCTCACACCTATTGGAAACTCCAAAGTTACAGTAACATTATCCAGCAAATATTTCAATCCCTTTTCTGAAACCCCGTACGCATCACCGCCAAAAGCAAAGACAGATACCCGTTTTCCCTTCCTGGCATAATCTGCCGCAAACGCTGCGCTCTCATTCCTGATTAGCATCAGCGAGACATCATCACTCATAATGATTCCCTTAGCCCCCCGATTCAGCAGATACAGCAGACATTGGATATTGGCAAGCGTATGATCAAGTCTTCCGCCAAGCGCCCCGTAAAGCGCAAACTGCTGATACCCCGCTGCCAGCCCCTCCTTGATCGCTGCAAGCATATCTGTGTCATCCTTTTCAACAGGAAGCCTTTTAACACGAAAGCGGGAACCTGTGTGGGAAGCGTCAAGCATCTCCTCGTTGTCCAGCGAATCCATATCTCCCAGCACAATATCCGGTGTCAATCCAATTTGGGACAGATAATCCAGTCCACCGTCCGCTGCGATACATAAGTCCTTCTCCCCTATTATCAACTGTTTTTTGAGCCACTGCACATTGCATGCCCCTGCACCAATTATCACACATGTCTTCATCCTCTCCATCCCACACCCTCATTCCTCTATAATATCGCTTCGAATAATTCTATCGCATAATAAGTATTGTATAGAAACTATCATATAGAAAAAGTTCGTCAAAGTCAAGCCTTTGACGAACTTTTGTTCTCATCCATTTCAATCAATACGATTAAAAGTTTTTAAACACATCTGTCTCTCTCTGAAGAGCCTGTGCGATCTGCTGATTTTCATCCATTCGGTTGCTGATATTTTCCATATCCTCAACAAGTACCTGCGTGCTCTCTGCCGCTCCGGTTACCCCGCGGGCTCCTTCCTCAATCGCATCTGTGATCGTCTCAATCGACGCGGCAATCTCGTCAACTGCGCGCTTAAGATCGTCTGTCTTTGCGGTAAACTCATTCATGACGCTCTCTATGTAAGTGGCATTATCTCTATACTGTTCACCACTGCTCACAAAGTTCTCAAACTCCGGCAGAATCGAATTGGTCATATACTCCACCAGATTATTGGAGTGTCCGGCAAGATTCTGAACAGCATTGGTAACCACACCGTTGATCTCCTGAATGCGGTTTGCCGTTGCGCGGCTCGAATCGGCAAGCTGTCTGATCTCGTCCGCCACGACTGCAAATCCCTTCCCAGCCTCGCCTGCCCTCGCCGCCTCAATCGAGGCATTTAAGGCAAGAAGATTTGTCTGGCTTGAAATACTCAGGATATCATTCGTCAGCCCGTTAACCTGCTCTACACTCTTACTCTCCGCGATTGCCTGATTCAGCACTTCGAGAATCTCCTGCACCTTCGTGCTGGTCTCCTGCATATTGGATTTTGCATTGGACTCCATCTGGTCCGCGTTTTCTTTCATCTTCTTGGAGTAATCATTGATACTATTTGACTTGTCCGCAATCACTTCCACCTCACTGCGCACAGATTCCGCATTCTGATTGATAATTGTCGCGGAATGGCCGACTTCCTGCATCGTGGCAGATAGTTCCTGTGTGACTGCTGACAGATCTGATGCACTGTCATTAGAAGTTTTCACGCTCTCCTGCACTTCACTGACCACTTCCTCAAGCTTTCTGGAATTCTCAATGATCATTTTCATGATGCTCTGCAGTTTTCCCATAAAGGTATTGATTCCATTGCCCAAATCACCAATCTCATCAATCGTCAATATGCTGATTCGCTTGGTCAGATCACCCTGACTCTGGTCAATGCCGTTGATAATATCATTAATCTCTCGATTGGCAACTATCAGTTTTCTGATAATCAGGACAAACACCCCATACAGCGTTATCAGCAGCGCAACCACACTAAGCCCGACAATGATCATATTCTTGAACACTGCACTATTGTACTCAGCGGTCAATGCATCGCTTGCCTGCGACGCGCTTTCCTGTGCACTTTGCATCATGATCTCTACCTGACGCTGCATCTCGTCACTGCACTGCTTGATCGTACTGTTTGCCAGTGCAAATGCAGCTTCCTTCTCTGCGTTTCCACTGTATGCCATCAGATTTGCAATCTCATACTTCATCGTCTCATAGTTCGATACAAGCACGTTGTATGCGGAGGCGTTTGCTTCCACCAGGCTGTCTTTGTATTCCACCAGATACTCATCCAGTAATTCTTCCTCAGCGCGAACCTCCGCAACTGTTGCGATCAGTGTGTCAAGATCTGTTGCTATGATATGCGAGAGTGCTTTCTTATGTATCTCCTGCAGTTCCTTTTCGATATCGCTCAGCTGTGAAATATTTACCATATGCTCATCTGATATCGTCACTGCAGTTGTGTTTACTCTCCTCAGATTGCTGATTGCAGTGATATTGGAGAAAATCGCCAACACTCCGAGAATAAAAACCGGAACTAAAATGATTATTGTGATGCTCAATCGTTTCTTACCATTCATTTTGTTCCCTCCTTATTGTACTACCGAAGCAGTGATTCCACTCACAAGCCTGTCCACCATATCCTGCAGCGGCATATTGTCTGGATTCCCAGCTGCTATCGTATCTGCGTACGTCGTACACGCAGTCCAATAACTGTTTCCTACTCGCTGAAGCACGCCAAACTGTGACTGGTCGATAACTGCTGCGATTGCTGGAACTTTTGCAACTACATCCGAAGACGCCGCAACGATGTTGGAAGGCCCTGTACTTCTCTCCTCGAACCGAAGGATCTGGTTCTCTTCATTTGTAATCCAGTCTGCCAGCTTATGCGCCCATGCCAAATGTTCTGAGTAGGCATTCACGCCAAACATTTTGTATCCCACGAAGGAAGACATCTGTATCTGTTGTCCATTACAAGTATATGTAGGAAGTTTGCACGCAGCATAGTTATTTCCCCATGCTTCCTGCACTGCAACAGCATTCCACACACCGCTGATTCCCGCGATGCAATTACCAGCCTGCATGTCTTCCACGAAGCTGCCGTCAGGCTGCGCAGCAAATCCTGGATGTGTCGCGATATCAAGCAGTGCCTGTGTCACATCAACACCCTTGATACGTCCCTCTGTAGTATTCCAGTTGCAGTAATTGGTCACGCCATCATCATTGATTCCAAACTCAAGTCCTGTGTTTCCAAAAAAGGAATACAGATACCAACCGGAATTAAATTCCATAGACAGTGTCTTTTCGTTTTCCGCTGCTACCTCAAGAATTCTGTCCATTGTCTGGACATCTGAATCAGACAGATATGCCTTATTATAATATAGAAAATAACCATTGTCTGCAGAGTAGGGATATGCATACAAAGTTCCGTTGTAAGACGCGGCATCTACTGCCTCCGGCAGATTTGCAGACTTTACTTCACTCTGGTTCACTACAGGCGAGAGCGCTCCACCTGCAATCATACTGTAGAGCTGATCATCCGGCATTGAAAAAATGTCCGCCGCATTGTGGATATCTCCCAGAACATTAGTCCTGGTATCTGCATCTGCTGATACCTCAATCGTGATATCAAACTCAGCCTGTCCGGCGTATTCCTGCTCAAAGCTGTCAATCATCTTCTGCAAATTTTCAATATTTGCCTCCTCAACCCAGACCCGCAATGACACTTTACCCGATTCCAGCTGTTCGTCTTCTTCACCCTGCTTTGTTTCCATGTCCGTCTCTTCTGTATCAGTTTGATTATTCACAACCATATTTCCACAGCCCACAAGCATCGTACTCAATAAAGATACAGACAGCATTGTCACCAATAACTTCCTTTTCACAGTAAATCTCCTTTCGTAAATTATTTTCCGACAATTCCTTACTATTATTTTATACCATCTATTATCTTTTTTCAATGTCTATATTTTATCCATTTTTAATCGATTTTGCGTGAAATATGCACAAAAAATTGTTTGCTAATGCGTTCTCTCATCCACAACGATTACTTTTTTATCCATCGGATTTTCAGCAAAAGACTGGATTATATCACACGCAGTACAATGAACCCTGGGCATTATCCCGATGACACTGCCCACCGCATTTGCCACTTGATGCTTCACAGCTTCTTCGCTCTCCGACAGCATTTCCCGCTTCCTTCTGTCAATTTCAATATAGATATCCACCACATCAAGGTTATGTTCTCTTCGGATACACACAACATAGAAAGCATCGATATTCTGCAGCTCAGATAAGGCCATCTCTATCTGTAATACAAACACGCTGCTGCCTCTGATCAGCACTATATCATCTGCACTCTCAAAAATCCGGTCAATCCTTGCCATTGTTCTGCCACATTCACACTTCTCATAATTGATTTTTGCGATGCGCATTGTCCGGTACCGGATCAGAGGAATCCCTTCCTTTTGAAGTGTTGTACATATGAGTTCTCCCCTTCTTCCGCCCGGCAAGACAATCAGCGTATTGAGTTCCAATATTTCTGTCAGAAAGAAGTCCTCCTGAATATGCATCCCTTTCTGACACTCACATTCACAAGCCATACCAGGCCCTGTCAGTTCATTCAGTCCAAAAATATCATACACCTTGATTCCAAGCTTGTCCTGAAGCTTTTTTCTGGCGTTCTCTGTCCACTGCCCGCCTCCGCATATTGCCGCCTTTAACTGCAGACTGTTCTTTAATCCTTTTTCTTCCACCTCCTGTGCCACACGCATCAGATACGATGGCGTACTGATAATCCCTGTTGCAAACACTCTTCGCATCAATGCAATTAACGTTGCAGGTTTACAGTCAGAGGCAGGTATCACTGCCGCCCCGACTTTCTCTGCCCCATAGTGTGCGCCAAGTCCATCTGCGCACAACCCATAGTTATATGCAACTGATATGACATCCTTTTTTCCAAAGTCTGCCATACTAATCGACCGTGCCATACATTCACTCCATATGTCGATATCACTTTGCGTATATCCAACCATAGTCTCCATTCCAGCTCTGTGTGTTGATGCATGATATCGAACAATATTGCGGTCCGACATAGCAAACACTCCCAAAGGATAGGCGTCAATCAAATCCTCCTGCGTAGTAAATGGAAGCTTATCCAAATCCTCAATTCCACGGATATCCCCCGGTTCCAGCCCCAAATTCTGCATCTTTTTCCGATAATACTGCGCATTCTGATACATATACTTTACGAGCTTCACAAGACGCTTCCCCTGCAATTCAGCCAGTTCATCCCGGCTCATACATTCCTTTGCTTTATTCCATATCATGTGTTTTCCTCCAAGTATGCGTTATCTTTCTCATTATCTCTCATTTATATTCCTATTGCAAGTACTACTTTGACGAAGCAAAAAGCAGGTATAAGCTGTACATCTTGCTTCATTTTTACACTTATTTTTTGTTTATTTTTCTCTTTTTATAAAAATAGAATGGAATCTACTCCTAAATATGTTATAATAAAAATATCTTAAGAGCAGGAGCGAAACCCAAAATGAATAACGGTATCAAGAAGAAAAATTATAGAGTATACATCATAGAATGTATTGCGATTTGCATCTTCCTAATATATATTTTTTGTTTTGATAAAGCGACTAATACCCGTCAGCCGCAGTCTGTCTACACAGTGACAAAGTGGAACAACTACACAGAATCATCCCATATGAAAAAAACAGTTGTGTCGGGCACAATACCTGAGATTGAATTGTCCGGCAATGTACTGGCTTTTTACTCTGTACACCAAAATATAAAAGTTTATACCGATAATACACTCATCTATGAGTATCCTGTTGCAAATAATAATCCATTATCGGATTCACCGGGCTATTGCTGGAATTTCATAACCTTGCCGCATAATACGAACAAACTTGAAATTATTTTCACCAGCCCTTATTCGTCATACCTGAAAAACATACCGACCTTTTATATTGGCAATGCTTACTCGCTGCCAGCCTTTATCATAACCAGAAATATCATCCCTTTTACACTCTGCATTATTATGTTTGTGCTTGGCATCGTCCTGGTTGCATACCATTTATTTGTATCCATAGAAATTAATACAAGTGGAAAACTTTTAAAACTAGGAATTTTTTCCATATTTTTATCCATATGGTCCATTAACGAATGCAGCATCACGACATTAATCCTAAAAAACAGCCTGATAACTTCCTACCTTGCTTTTCTGTCGCTGATGCTGCTTCCCTTTCCATTTGCGATGTTTGTCCAAACCTTTTATGAGGACGACAATAAAATCTGGAATTGGTTTTGCAAGGTGGATCTCGTACAGATTGTGTCCTGTGTCGTTCTTCAGTTTATCGGCATCATTGATCTGCGTGAAACCTTGTGGGTTACCATTGCCATGGTATGTCTGCTTGTCGGAATTATTATAAAACAATCCTACAGCCTTATTAGAAACGGAATCCATTCCCGCGTGGTGAAGATTCATATGATATGTATCTTTATTTGTGTCCTGTCTCTCCTGATGGACATCTCAGGCTACTGCTCCGGATCCTGGGACGCAAACACCTTTGGTCGTTTAGGATTTCTTACATATGTCATCATCCTTGGTCTTTCTTCCGTGAGGGAATCAACCATCCTTATGAAGATGGGACAAGAAGCAAATGCTTACCAGACGCTTGCCTATACAGACCAGATGACTGGCCTTTATAACCGAACCTGTTTCAACAAAGATTTTGCCAATTTTTCTGAAAATCCGACAGATATCGCAGTTATCGACTTCGACCTCAATAACCTGAAATATACAAATGATACCTTTGGTCATAGTATCGGCGACCTGTACATCAAAAGCTGTGCCCAAATCATCTATGAGATTTTCAACGGAATCGGAACATGCTATAGAGTTGGCGGTGACGAGTTTGTAGCCCTGATTGAAAAGGCATCCACAATTGACATGACACATTATCTGGCAATGCTCGAGTCAAGCGTCGACGCGTCAAATCGTGAAAACAAAAGTACGAAAGTCAAAATGCAAATTGCATACGGATATGCCATATACTCCCCCGGGGTGGACAAGAATCTCGAAGATACTTACAACAGGGCTGACAAATTTATGTATACAAACAAAAAAGAAAAAAAAGAAAGACTAAAATTCGAACGATAAGAAATATAACAAACAAAAGAAGCAGCTACATGTCAACTGCTTCTTTTGTTTTGGAATTATTTTTAGGATTATTTAGGAGCTTAATTGTATCAAATACTAGAAATACCATCCGCTGTTATTGCCATAATTGCCATAATTGTAATAGGAATAACCACTGTTATAGCCATTAAAATAGGAATTACTTGTTCCGTATTTATTGTAGGTCGAGGTCGCACCGTACAGCTTACTCAATGTCGTAAGGCTGTTTGCTGCAGCACTCTCAATCGATTCCATCTTTGTACTAATCTTATCTGCAAAACTGCCTTCCTTTGCAAACAGTTCCTTCACCTTGTCAAAATCGGCATCCGTCAGCGTCTTTTCATCGATTGTGAGTTCACCAGAATTTGAGACAGTGATGCCAATCTCTTTCAAAGCGTTTTTATTGGCGGACACAATACTATTAAGTGTCTTCTTGAATGCGGTATTCGCAACCCCGCCAATATCTGCCAAATCACTGTAAACCTCATTAAAATCCGATACAAAATCTTTGATATCCTTGATCAGATTATTCTTATCATTCTCCTGTGCCTGCTTTCCTGTCTCATCGTCTGTGTAAGACATCTTGCCAATCTTGAGCATTGCTTCCACATTAGCCTGTATACTGTTTGCTGACTTTTCCATTTTCTCATACATCGCAAGCTTATTTGTCTGTGTCAGGGAAGTCGACGGTGAAGTCGTTCTCTTTGTTGAGCTTGAGCTGCTGCTTCCTGATATCCTGCTGCCGAGTATCTGGCTTACACGGCTTCTTCTGGCACTTTTCAGATTTCTTGCCCGCAAGAGTGAATTTCTTGTACTGTTTATATTCATCTGCCCTCATATCCTTTCTTATCCGCATTTTACTAACAATTTCACATACTTTCAATGCTTTTCTTGTAAGTCTCTGTTTCATTCTTGTTTACGTAATATATATCGGAAATCTTACTTGAAATATTAATATCTTTTACCGAAAATTTTGTGAATTATAGTCTTTTTTCTGACAATTGCCATCAAAACCAACGCTGTATCATCTTTGCCGCATATACAAACCTCATCTCATGCTCACTATTTTGTGTCAAAGCCTTCCGGGTTCTGATTTACTGTCAGATTTACGCCGTCCAATCCGTTTACGGTAATATTTCTGTTTACTCTGGCATCATAAGACTCTGCATTAATGATGTTTGCAAGGTCAATTCCTGTCGTCTCCTTCATGGACTCAAACAGCTTTGCCATGACCGCCGGGACATTTCCCGCCACCTGATCAACACCATTGGACCCACCATCTCCGCCGATAATCGTAATCTTATCGATCTGGGATAATGGCTCCGCAATCTTTCCTGCAATGTCAGGAAGCACCTTGATCATCATCTCGGCCACAGCTGCCTTGTTGTACTTCGCATAAGCCTCCGCTTTCTTCTCCATGGCTTCTGCCTCCGCAAGTCCTCTCGCCTGTATTGCCTCTGCCTCTGCGACACCCTTTGCACGCACTGCTGCAGCTTCCGCCTCACCGTATGCCCGGATACCCTGAGCCTCCTGTTCCTTCGAGTAGCGGTCTGCCTCCGCATGCGCCTTTCTCGCTTCGGCTTCCCTCTGCGCCTCAAACTGCTGCGCCTCTGCCTCCTTTTGACGCTGGTACAGCGCCGCGTCTGCCTTCTGCTGGGCTGCGTATTTCTCCGCCTCTGCCTGCTTCTTTACCTCGGCCTCAAGTGCGCGCTCTCTCACGGCAACCTGCTTCTGCTTCAGCTCAATCTCGCGCTCCTGTTTCGCGATATCTGCATTGGCAGTGGTGATTTCGATTGTTTTGCGCTGCTCCTCTTTCTGAATCGCATACGCCGCGTCCGCCATCGCCTTCTTGGTGTCCGCCTCCATCTGAAGCTCGGACTTCTTGATGGCAAGCTCGTTCTGCTTCTTTGCAATCTCAGTCTGTGCTGCCACTGCAGCGTCGTTTGACTCCTTGTCTGCTGCTGCCTGCGCCACCTTGATATCGCGCTCGCTCTCTGCCCTCGCAATCGCTGCTGCCTTCTTAATCTTTACAATATTGTCAATACCGAGGTTCTCAATGACGTCATTTCCATCTACAAAGTTCTGCACATTGAAGCTGATGATATCCAGCCCCATAGCTGCGAGGTCTGGTTCCGCGTTCTCCTTGACAAGCTCCGCAAATTTCTGACGGTCCGAAACCATCTCCTCGAGACGCATGCGCCCCACAATCTCACGCACATTGCCTTCGAGAACTTCTCTTGCAACTCCCGCTATGTACTCTGTATTTTTATTCAGAAAATTCTCTGCTGCAAGTCTGAGCTTATCCGGCTGGTTGCTGATCTTGACATTGACAGTGGCATCCACGTTAATATTGATGTAATCGGCTGTGGGAACCGCGTTGCTCGTCTTGACATCAATGGGAATCAGTCTGAGATTCAGCTTGTCAAGCCTCTCAAAAAATGGAATCCGGATATTTGCCCTTCCGATCACGACCTTGGACTTTTTCTTGATACCAGAGATAATGAACGCCATATCAGGCGGCGCCTTCACATATCCCATACATAACAATGCGATCAAAACGATGATCACTACTGCTGCAATGATTAATTTTGTCATCTCAGTCTCCTCCTCTGTTTATTCTATTATTACAATATTCCTGTACTGTTGATGCGCTGCTCTCAGCTGCTACGGCAAGTGCAAAAAATGTATGTAACCATCCAGAACTTATCATCCAAATGGTTACATACATTATATCATGAATTTATACTCCTGTCACTTTTAAATTATAAAATCGAATTTCTGTCCTACCTTTTTTTCCCGGTCTGACAAAATATCCCTTCTGGCAAGATAATCTGCATTCTCAATCTGATGAATCAGATCATCAATAGAGTCTGCGGTGAAAGTCACTTCGCTGTCACCGTCACTTTCGAAGAATTCCTCCCGGATCTCCCTGCGTTCTGCCCGGCCTTCCTCCAGCTTCTCCTGCTGTTTTTTCTGGGCTGCCTTCTTTGCCGCTTTCTTCTCCTCCGCCTTTTTTGCCGCCTTCTTCTTGGCCAGCCGCTCCTGTGCAGTCTTGTTCTGTGCCTTAAAGGACTTATCCATCGTCGCAAAGAACGATGCTGCTCCATTGTCATTCACGTTCATACCACAGCTCTTGACATTCAGCCCCATGTTTGCAAGCCTGTTTGTCAGCTGGGACAATCCGCTTGCTCCTTGTGCAATAATGCCCTCATACTGCTTGCGATAGTCCTCGTCCGCCGCCATGCGTTCAATCTTTTCCTCGTCAATCAGCACCACCATCTTATTCGGATTGGAGTAGCTTGACGCGGTTGCCTTGGCAAACTCCTTCTGATCCTTGCTCACGAGGATAAAGTCCAGATTACCGTATTTCTTTTTCAGCTCCTCATAATACTTTGCAGCGTCCTCCGTCAGTTCCGGGCTTCCGATTGTTCTGCCTCCGACCTTTATCTTCTTGGCAGTTTCGTTGGATTCCTCTGTCTTTGTTATCGCGATGTCCTGTGTTTTCTCGTCTTTCTTCCTGCTGGTCTTTGATGTGTTGTAGTAAGCAGAAACACTCTCTGCTACAGCGGGCGTACCCGCAGAAATCGTACTCATCGTTCATCCCTCCTTGATTTTATATGGCTGACATCCGTTTCAGCCGGTACCTTGGTACTGTTTCACTTTCTATATACCTTACGCCTTCGCCTGAAAGCCCGCGCTCTCCGCCTCTGGCGTCCAGAATATACTGTTATATTTTATCTGCTCCTCAATCTCGCAGACAGTCGTTGTCCTTATAACAGAACGGCTTGTCATTTTACTGTCTGGCAGTTCCATCTCGTAAAACCGGTCGGCAGCGCAAATTTCGGTGCTGATATTGTTGTAATTATTCATATGACAGATACAGCTTATGATATGTCCTCCTGTGACAGCGATAATATCACTCAGACTTTTCATGCAATACGGCAGCATGGTCAAATTGCTTTCGAGCCACTGTTCAATTTTTTTATCCTTTGTTGCTCTGTAGTATAGCCGCTCACTAATCTTTACCTGATATCCGTCTGCCTTCATGCACTCGAAATGTCTCTTGACATACTTCTCGTACTCAAACGGATTCTTGTATCTGACCTCTGAATCCTTAATCCCCTCACCCAGCATGTGATCTGTTCACCTTATGCCTTTATATCAATTGGTGTATACTGTCGCTCGAGATACATCTGCGTCAGCTTTTCCTGCTCCACGATTTCAGGCAGTTCTTCATCAAGTTCTTCCTTGACTACCACACCGTCTGTAAGCAGCTCATCGAGTGTTTCCTCAGGCATATCCTCAAGCATCTCGTCGAGCATACCGCTCTCATCCTCGATTCCGAGTGCCTCCTTGACGAGCTCCTCGCGCCTCTCCTCGGCCGTCTTCGGCTCGAGCTTCTCCACAGCTTTGGCAATCTTCTCTCCGAACTCCTCCGCCTCATCCATGCAGTGCATCATTTGTTCGTTGTTAAACTGCTGCTTCACCAGATTGATCTGATCATTATAGTTATTAAAAAGCTCCAACTTCTCTGAAATCTCATCCATCGTCGTACAGTGTTTATTTTTGAGTTCTGCTTTCTTTCCCTCAAAAAAATCAATCTGCGACTGCGCTTTCTGGATTCTCTCAATTTTCTCCTCTGTGCTTTTCAATCCTGTCCCATAATGCTGTGTCAGGACTGAAAGCGGACTATTCGCCATTGAAATATTCATATTTAATCCCTGTCACTTTCTTACTTCATCGTTGATACAAGTTTCCATAATCACACTACTGTATGATTCTTTCTATGTGTTATATCGGTCTGTATTGGAAAAGAATCAAGCGGTTTGGGGAAATTTTTTAGTTTGGGGAGCTAAACAATATTGACATAATTAGTCTTTCTCTTCTTTAACTACACAATTATCCAAGGCATATTCCAAAAAAGTCCCTATCAATTCATTTCTGCTATGTCCTGTTCTGGCAGAAATATCATCTATCTGTGCAACAATTTCTTCCTTGATTCTAATTGAAAAAACTTTGTATCCATCTTCACCCTTTGCTTTCTTAGGCTTTATCACTAAGTTTTCATTTTTCATAAATACACCTCCATATAAACATATTTTATGTTTATATGGAGGTGTATTATATGTTTTTTTATATGTTACTTTTTATGTTTCTCAAATTCGAACTTCTCAAAAAATACATAATCACCGTGCTTACACTCCAAAACTTTTATCCAATATAGATGAATATACAAACTATAACTATTTGTGCATTAAAAGCTTTCAAAAAAGAATCGCCCTTTTTCATGGATTTATGATATCTTTAAGCTCTCATACTTAAGAAAGATACAAACCACCAAACTGTTATTCTCTATAATAATTTTCCACACAATTATGCTAAATTTTTGTAAATATTTTGTGCCACTTTGAAACTTGTTCCCCATGCAACGCTGTATTCCACTGGTTTGTGGCTGTTGTCAACTATATTAGTTTAAGTTTTATGCGAATACACGCCTGTTTTTACTTCAATCACATCTTTTATTCTGACTTACTGATTTTCTGTTGCCATCTTTTTAATATCATATTGTTGCTTTTACTTTGAATAAACAGCATCATTTCTTGAAAGAAGATACACACAATACTGATTCATACTGATGCCTTCCCTTTTGGAGTGCTCTGCCAATAAGCGATGCAGGCTGCGGGGTAATCTCAACTTAAACTGACCAGAATAATCTTCTAGGTTGTCTGGTTCATTAATCTTAATCCCCTCTTCCAGTGCGGCTTCAATCCATTCTCTTTTAGCATCCAATGCATTTGCCACCGCTTTTTCTACTGTTTCACCACAGGTAATACATCCCGGCAGATCAGGGTAAGAAACCACAAAACCACCTTCATCCTTATCCTCCACAATCTCCATCCGATAAGACATTGCCATATAATCATTCAGCGTTTTCATCGTTTCTTTCCTCACTTTCTACGATCTTTTTCACCATCTCAACATAAACTTTCTTAATTGGCTCATGCTTTGGTATCGTAATTGGCCTACACCCATTTTTCTAAATGTATAATGGCTGCTTCCACTTCCTGGGGCATTCATCTCATATCCATAGTCCTCTAACACCTTAAGCAATTCATCAAACCGAATATCTTGTGATAAAGTGCAAATACGTGCTAATACGTGCTAATACGTGCTAATACGTGCTAATACGTGCTAATACGTGCTAATAGTTTATCCCACTTTGACATTTTGAATACCTCCTATCTATATTATATGTGGTGTCGTATTTGGTGTCAATTCATTTTGTATATAATTTTCTGTAAACAAAAAATATTACAAATAAGCCTAAATGAAATAATATCAAATATGGCGAGCAATCCATAGACTTCCTGCCATATAATATAATCTGTATAAAATTTTTTCATCACTCGAACGCAATACGCCAGTTCTCTTACATATGCTTTTGTCATATCGATACACATATTTGCAAAATTCCTGCCTTACCAAATCATGTGCTATCCCCTATTATATACATCTTTGCTATTTTAAGGAGTATTATAACAAACGTAAGTTCTCTTTAAATTTGCACATTCTATGAATGTCTTAAGAACTGCCACTTTGGAACTGACAAGAACAAGAAATAATGTCGTTCACGATAACTTAATCCGTGTTCCTCTCTTCAACCACGCACTTATCCAAGGCAAATTCTAAAAAAGTTCCTATCAATTCATTTCTGCTATGTCCTGTTCTAACAGAAATGTCATCTATTTGTGCGACTATTTCTTCCTTTATTCTAATAGAGAAAACTTTGTATCCATCCTCACCCTTGGCCTTCTTTGGTTTTATCACTAAATTTTCATTCTTCATATTGCACCTCCATTCAAGCATATTTTATGTTTGAAATCAAACGCAATATATGTTATTATTTGTGTTGCGCAATATGTTATTTATTTATGTTATAAGATATGCACTATTTATCAAACGCTAATTTTTTTATAAAAAAAGCTAACAATTATGTTGATAGGCAGCTTGCACAGAATATTTCTTCGATGTCAAATTGATAAGTCAATGGGAACAAACGGAAAATTTAAATTTCTAAATGGTAAAAATTGCGTAGTTAAGGAGAATAAAATTATGACAAAGCGAACATTTATTACAGATTACGAAAGAGAATCATGTCGAAAAGTGGCAGATGCTTTTGCAGAATTATACGAACAAGTTAATATTGTTGTAAAAGATGCCGGAAAATATGGTTTTGTTAAACTATACTGCTATGAACCATACTGCGGATTTTGCAATATGACTACATTTATAGACAGCAACGATTTATTTCATGATTTATGGGAGGAATGGTGGCATGAACAAGTTTTTACGCTGGCTCTTGGGACACCACTCATAGACCTGGACTACCCAGATATATTGAAAGCTCTCCCCCTAAAAAAACAGGAAGAAATTATGTCCAAAAAAATATACTTTAAAGAAAAGTGTGGTTTGTGATAAATAACTTAGACATAACCGCAATAAAGGAGACTTTAATGAAAAAGAAACTATATATTACAGATGCAGAGCATAAAAAATGCCAAAAAGTAGCTTCTATCTTTTCTTCACTGGAAGAAGATGACATTATAATACTTGATGTCGGAGCATATGGTTTCGTCGTACTGCTCTATTACACACCCCCGCTTGGGTTTGAAGCACTCAAAACATTTACAGACAGTCACAAAATGTTTGATTTTTTATGGGAGGAATGGCTTAATTCACAATTGATTGTGCTTGTAGAGACAATGTATCTGGGCGATCTGGACTATGAAGACGTTTTTGAATATCTGCCGGAAGAAAAGCAGACGGAGCTGATGAGCAAACGGGAATTATTCTTGAAAAAAGCGGATCTTAACAATTTCTAATGTTACTGCTCACGCTTCGCCTGATTTTGCCACAATTTTATGCATTGAAGGCGTAAACAGCTACAACTTTTGCACACAAATTGATAAAAGGAAAAAGCTGACGCTTTTGTCAATTTGGCGCAGGATTGCCGCTACCTGTGTTGACACCGGAACAGTAACTAGCTAATATTTATCCCGTTTTCCAACGTATAAGTCATTATTGCGTGTCAAAGTTTCGTGTGTTATACTAAAATAACAAAAGAGAAAGGTAAGAACACTATTGGAAATTGTGGATAAT
>CAMWXA010000021.1 GCA_947178035.1 uncultured Lachnospiraceae bacterium
GAATTTAAGACCAGAAGAAATAAGTTCTGTGATTAAGGATCAGATAAAGAGATATGCCTCTGATTTGGAAGTATCGGAAGTCGGTACAGTTATTCAGGTGGCAGATGGTATCGCACGTGTACATGGACTGGAAAAGGCAATGCAGGGTGAGCTGCTTGAGTTCCCTGGAGAGGTTTACGGCATGGTCATGAACCTCGAAGAGGACAATGTGGGTGCTGTGCTGCTTGGAAGTACCAAGAACATTAATGAAGGTGATACCGTAAAGACGACCAACCGCGTGGTGGAGGTTCCTGTAGGGGATGCCCTGCTCGGACGTGTAGTAAATGCACTTGGTCAGCCGATTGACGGCAAAGGTCCTATTGCAAGCACAAAATATCGTCAGATTGAAAGAGTGGCATCTGGTGTTATTACCAGAAAATCCGTTGATACGCCGATGCAGACCGGTATCAAGGCAATTGACGCCATGGTTCCAATCGGAAGAGGGCAGCGTGAGTTGATTATCGGCGACAGACAGACGGGTAAGACCGCGATTGCCATCGATACCATTATTAACCAAAAAGGTCAAAACATGAAATGTATTTACGTTGCAATTGGTCAGAAGGCTTCTACCGTTGCAAGCATCGTGAAGACCCTGGAAGAGTTCGGCGCTATGGCATACACCACAATTGTAGCCGCAACAGCCAGTGAGCTTGCGCCGCTGCAGTATATTGCTCCGTATTCAGGCTGTGCAATTGGTGAGGAGTGGATGGAGAACGGTGAGGACGTGCTTATTATCTATGATGATTTGAGTAAGCATGCCGTTGCATACCGTACACTTTCCCTGCTTTTGAAGCGTCCGCCCGGACGTGAAGCTTTCCCAGGAGACGTATTCTATCTCCACTCAAGACTTCTCGAGCGCGCATGCCGTATGAGCGACGAGTACGGTGGAGGTTCTATCACAGCGCTGCCGATCATTGAGACGCAGGCAGGCGACGTTTCCGCATATATTCCGACAAATGTTATTTCGATTACAGACGGTCAGATTTATCTTGAGACAGAGATGTTTAACTCTGGTTTCAGGCCAGCCGTAAACGCAGGTCTGTCTGTTTCGCGAGTTGGTGGTTCTGCTCAGATCAAAGCGATGAAGAAGATTGCTGGACCGATTCGTACAGAGCTTGCCCAGTATAGAGAGCTCGCTTCGTTTGCACAGTTTGGTTCCGATCTCGACGCTGATACAAAGGAGAGACTTGACCAGGGTGAAAGAATCAAAGAGATCTTGAAACAGCCTCAGTACAAGCCCATGGCTGTTGAGTATCAGGTTATCATATTGTTCGTGGCGACAAGAAAGTATCTGCTTGATGTGCCTGTAGCTGATATTACCAGATTTGAGTCAGAGCTCTTTGAATTCCTCGACACCAAGTACCCACAGGTGCCAAAGGCAATCAAGGAGGAAAAAGTTATTTCAGACGAAACCGAGAAGACGCTTATTGCAGCGATTGAAGAGTTTAAAGGGCGCTTTAAATAGGGAGAAGGGGGGACTGAATATTTATGGCCTCAATGAGAGATATCAAGAGACGTAAGAGCTCCGTACAGAGTACCCAGCAGATTACGAAGGCCATGAAGCTTGTTTCCACCGTCAAACTGCAAAGGGCGAAGGGGCGTGCAGAGAAGTCTAAGACATACTTTAACTGCATGTATGAAACGGTGGTTTCCATGCTTTCCAAAGCAGGGGATATTAACCATCCTTATCTCAAGGCAAGCAATTCCCCGAAAAAGGCTGTGATTGTAATCACAGGCAGCAGGGGACTTGCCGGAGGCTACAATTCCAATATCATCAAGCTTGTGAAGAGCAATGACTGGAATAAGGATGATTTGATTATTTACCCGGTCGGAAGCAAAGGAAGGGATACATTTGCAAGGCTTGGCTATGAGATGGGAGAGGATTATTCCGCAGCGATTGAGGAGCCAATTTATGCAGATGCGATGAAGATCAGCAGTCAGGTGCTCGATGACTTTGCAACAGGCAAAGTGGGCGAAATCTATGTTGTTTACACTGGATTTAAGAATACAGTGACGCATATACCGACCAGATTGAAACTGCTTCCGATTAAGATTGAGGATGAGCGCAGTGATGATGACAAGGCTGTGTTGGATTTTGAGCCTGAGACAGAGGATGCCATCGATCTGATCATTCCGAAGTATATCACAAGTCTGATCTACGGGGCGATGATCGAGGCTGTTGCGAGTGAGAATGCAGCCAGAATGCAGGCGATGGACAATGCGACCAACAACGCAGATGAGATTATCTCGAGCCTGTCACTGCTCTATAACAGGGCGCGTCAGAGCGCTATTACGCAGGAGTTGACAGAGATTATCGCGGGTGCGCAGGCAATATCATAAATCAAAGAGAAATTCTGAGATTGTAAAAGCAGAATGTCTTCTGACGCTGTAAAGTACGCAGAGGTAAGAAACGCTGAGTTTTGTTTAGGGTACAATCTAAGAATTTCTACGGGAAACGACAAAAGTATTTGGCGTTTCGTATCAAAGAACGCCGCGGGCAGGCGTTCTTTACACAAAAATAATTATAATAATGCTCAAAATTATGATAGAGAGGAAACAAAAAGATGGCAGATAAGATAATTGGTAAAGTTACCCAGATTATCGGTGCGGTTCTTGATGTAAAGTTCAGTGAGGGACAGCTTCCTGAGCTGAACGATGCGGTAAAGATCACGAGAAGCGATGGCACTGAGCTGACAATCGAGGTTGCGCAGCATCTGGGTGATGATACGGTAAGATGTATCGCCATGGGACCGACGGACGGACTCGTAAGAGGAATGGACGCTGTTTCGACAGGCGCGCCGATTACAGTTCCTGTCGGTGAGAGCACACTTGGACGTATGTTCAACGTGCTTGGCGAACCGATAGATAACAAACCAGCTCCCGAGGCACAGGGCTATGAGCCGATTCACAGACCAGCACCTTCTTTTGAGGAGCAGGCGACATCGACAGAAATGCTCGAGACAGGAATCAAGGTCGTTGACCTTCTCTGCCCGTATCAGAGAGGTGGTAAGATCGGTCTGTTCGGCGGTGCCGGTGTAGGTAAGACGGTGCTGATCCAGGAGCTGATCACAAATATTGCGAATGAGCATGACGGATTCTCTGTATTTACAGGCGTAGGCGAGCGTACCAGAGAGGGTAATGACCTCTATAATGAAATGACAGAATCAGGCGTTATCAGCAAGACCGCCATGGTATTTGGACAGATGAACGAACCGCCCGGAGCCAGAATGAGAGTGGGTCTTACAGGTCTTACAATGGCGGAGTATTTCCGTGACAAGGGCGGAAAGGACGTGCTTCTTTTCATTGACAATATTTTCCGATTCACACAGGCTGGTTCGGAGGTTTCCGCGCTGCTTGGCCGTGTGCCTTCTGCGGTAGGTTATCAGCCGACTCTGCAGACAGAGATGGGTGCTTTGCAGGAGCGTATCACTTCCACAAAAAATGGTTCCATCACATCCGTTCAGGCAGTATATGTGCCTGCTGACGACTTGACGGACCCAGCGCCGGCGACGACATTCGCGCACTTGGATGCGACGACGGTTCTTTCGCGTTCCATCGTGGAGCTCGGTATTTATCCAGCTGTTGATCCGCTTGAGTCTACGTCGAGAATTCTTGACCCGCGTATTGTAGGTCAGGAGCACTACGAGGTAGCGCGCGGCGTACAGCAGGTGCTTCAGAAATATAAGGAACTGCAGGATATCATCGCAATTCTTGGTATGGATGAATTGTCAGAGGAAGACAAGATCACGGTTAACCGTGCGAGAAAGATTCAGAGATTCCTGTCACAGCCGTTCCATGTAGCGGAGCAGTTTACAGGTATGCCGGGCAAGTATGTGCCGATCGCAGAGACAATCAGAGGCTTCAAGGAAATCATGGAAGGAAAGCATGATGACATTCCAGAAGGACATTTCCTCAATGCTGGAACAATTGATGACGTAGTAGCCAGAATGAGGTAGGAGGTGCTGCTATGGCAGAGAAGTTCAAGCTAACAATCGTGACACCGGACCGCGAATTCTTTAATGAAGAGGCGGATATGGTAGAGTTTAATACGACAGAGGGTGAGATCGGTGTTTATGCCGGCCATGCACCGCTCACAGTCATTGTGAAGCCTGGTATTCTTACGATTACGCAGGGAGAAACAGTAAAAAACGCAGCACTTCATGCGGGATTTGTACAGATATTGCCACAGGAGATTACTATCCTTGCAGAGATTATCGAGTGGCCCAGCGAGATCGACGAAACGCGTGCCAACGCTGCAAAGCAGAGGGCGGAGGAACGGCTTGCCGATCATGGCAGCAATATTGATATCGCGAGAGCAGAGGCTGCCCTGATGCGTTCGATTGCACGTATTAACGCTGTGAAATTGAAATAATTTTAATCATAAAGCCACTATCTGGATGAAGAAGACAGATAGTGGCTTTTCTGGTTTTATTTCCAATATACTTTTATAAGTTCTTCCGCTTCTGCATCATCCTTTTCATATTCCTCCATAATTGACTGTTTCACCTGTTCTCTCTGGACTCCCAGCTTTTGGGCAAACGTAATTGCGCCTTCAATAATACCTTCCATTTTGCCTTCCAGTTTGCCCTCCAGTTTACCTTCTTCTCTTATTTCCTGTATTGCAATACACATATCAACCGACTCCTTTCCCTTATCAATTCTCATGTTTGAACCAGTCGCCGCATTTATAATCTCTGCGGCATCCCGCTCTACGCATTTAAAACGTGGTTCTGTACGGATAACACTGCTCAGTTTTTTCTTATCCTTGGAATATTTGATATAGCGCATAATCTCCCTCATGTTTGATTGAAACGCATCAATCTCACTGTCGGACAGTTCATTAGGTGCTATCAGGTTTATTCTGTAATCCATGGTATATTTTAGAATTTCCGCACTACAGTCTGAATACATTTCATGCAGGCTCAGCGGTCCGTCCCATTCCTCCGCTCCGAAGTACACTATTATCGTTACTACAGGAAGCAGGCGGTCACCCTTCCAGAAACCACTCAAAAACTCATCACCGGATGGTTTCTTATCGTCAATTTTGGATTTCCGGTGTGAGGATGCTGTCACCTTAACCTGATGTGCAAGTTGAATTGCGTCATACAGACAGCTTTTTACAGGCGCTGCATAATGAATCTTGCCCTCATTCTCGGCAGCCAGAATACAATAAGCAACAGAGCCATCTGTCATCGCCATCAGCATCTTGACCACATCTCTGTATCTTTGCTCTGGTACAGATGCACTGTCTATACCGTATGGAACTGTAATCTCTGTTGTATCCAGTTCAACCAGTCTTTCTGGGGTAATGATCTGTCTGCCATGGTATAGAAACTGGTTGAACACATCCGCAAATATTTCCGGACGTTTCATATATTCCTTTGTCAGTGTGTCAAGTTTTCCCATATTCCCGCCGCCCTTTTGCTTTTGTATTTACTATGATGATACCATATACTTTGGGAAATCTCAAATATTTGTTGGATTCTGCGCAATTGCATTTTTGTGGCCATGCGGTCTGTAAGGGGACAAATATTGCAGGATATACAGTTCCTGTAGCATTTTCAGACATGCGATAAGGAAGCGTTTTATTTACGCGCAATGAATAAGGTGGTTACTTTTCACACCTACGCCAAAGCAGTAGGAGGTAAATGCAAAAGGGGTATTTTCTGTCGCTCCATTGACAGAATACCTGCATCGTGTTATTCTCTAGTTAGACAATTGTCTAAAAAAGTTTGACAGATGAAGGCCGCTGCAGATCTGAATACAGTGTAGGAAGTAGTAGCTTCAGAAACGCTTCAAAAGGTTTCTATACAGGAATTTATACCGCTTTCTGTATCATTAAAGGATGTGGAATTGTTGTGGCGGGAGGAGGTATTAAAGCAATTTCCGGATAGTTTATAAGGTTGATTACACAGTTGGGCATACGGATGCGGGAGAAGATTATGATATTCAGATTGGCATTTATAGAGACGACGGATGTGACAGATCCTAAGTTCAGAAAGGGGTTTAAAATATGAAAAAGTGTATTGTCAGGGAAATAAAAATTAGTATAGTTCTGCTATGCTGCTGTATACTGAATGTGGGATGCGGTGTGCAGGCGTATCATGGAAATAAAACGGAGGAAGTCATAAATATAGAGCCTGCATACGATGGACAGCACAATAGCGATGATGAGGTGGAAGATTATCAGTCCTTCTCGGGATTTTGGTCCGAGAGCGGAATTTCCCATGAGGAGCTTCTTAAAAATGGCGGGATAGAATTTTATGTGGAAATAACGAATCAGAAGGAATTGAGCGGATGGATCTACGCACAGCAGGGGGGAACAGAGCGTTTTGCAGAAATTGATAATATTTCATGCAGTATCGAAGACGGACAATGTGTCTGGCCATTTGCAGATGATGGCTGGGGAAACAGTGGAACATTGCACATTCAGCTGAAACAGGATGCGATTGGGATTACTGTTGAGGACTTTGTGCTGAGTGATGAGAATTTGAGTGGTTATGGAATCAGTGGTTCTTACATTTTGACCAGAAGAAATATGACACAGGAGTCAGATATGGAGAAGCAGACACAGCAGTTTGAAGTGTCAGGTATGGAAGAACAGACACAGCAGTTTGAAGTGTCGGATATAGGGGAGTGTTCAGAACCGCCTGAACAGTACCGTGAAGATTGGTCAGAGGAACGCCTTCTGGAGGAAATCGGGAAGCGGAGCAGGTATCGGGAGTACTGTTCGTTCTACAGTGAATGGGTGAACTATATGGAGAATGTCAGGGAAGTGCGCGATATTGCCATGTATGTAGAGCCGCTGTATGCGACTGACACCAAAGCTTATTCCAGGAAGGATTTTGAGGGTGTACCGCCGCTGATTCTGCATCTTGCCAAGAACGAGATCTACGCCAGACATGGTTATATTTTCCAGGATACAGATTTATATAACTATTTTATGATGATGGCCTGGTATCAGCCGGGTGTTACACCAGAGGAGTTTGATGACAGTGTCTTTAATGAGACGGAGCAGGATAATCTGGACATATTAAAGGAGCTGGACACATATTAAGGGGCTGTATGGATTATTTCGTTTTTATCTGTCGAAGCAGTCCATACCCAGCACAAGTGGCATAAGCGATTTGTTGCAATTAGGAATCCACGAATGGAAAATGAAATATAGAAAGAGAGGGAAGAAAATGAAAAAAATACCAGATGCGGAGCTGGAGCTGATGATGGTAATCTGGGACTCGGAGCAGCCGGTTTCCAGGATGGATATTGAGACGAAAATGGAGAATCACAGGGACGTTGTACCAAGCACGATCCTGTCCCTGCTCTCCCGCTTGGAGAAGCGAGGGTTTCTCAGGAAAGAAAAGCAGGGAAATATCAATTCCTATTATGCGCTGGTTGAAAAGGCGGATTATCTGCAGGAGGAGGGGCGGCGTGTATTGGACAAGATGTTTGGCAGCTCGCTCAAAAATTTTGTGATGGCGCTGTATGACGGCAAAGGTTTGAATGAGAAGGAGATAGCAGAACTGCGGGCATTTATCGAGGAACAGGCGGGGACAGAGAAGAAATAGTGATTTGGCAGGAGTTGAGTGTGAAAAAGTTAGTAAAGATAACATTTGTTACGATATTTATTTCCATATTTTATCTTGCGCTGTCCGCAGTTCTGGCATTCACAGCCAGTTCGTTAAAAATCTCACTGCGCACATGGGTTGATGTTTTGGGAAAGATGACAGCTGCGCTGATTATGCCGTTGTCGATCATTGTCACGCTGGCGGTGTGGCTCCATGGAAGGGCGTGGATTCCATCCGCTATCAAGGGGATTTTGTCTTTGGCGGCAGGGGCGGGCTATCTGTTCTGGGCATATTGGACGGTACTGTTTATTGTATTTGGAATGCAGGAGGAGCGGATGATCGCACCAAATCTGTTGGTGACAAATGAGGCGGTTTTTTTGAGCGCATCAGAATATGTCTATTATCACCCTGTGACAGTGTTTTTTAAGACGCCGGCAGAACTCACTGACGAAATCAAAGTAGAATATCTGGAAAGGAAATACAGCAGGGAATTTATGACAGATGTGTCAGAAAATGATTGCCTGTGTGACAAAGAATTTCCGGATGTGAAAATATCGGTCTATCTGAGCAGTATGGAGTTAACGGATGATTATGTGAAGCAGATGACGCTCAAATATCTGGCTGAAGGCTATGAGTCGCTCGGAATGGAACGCGGATATCATATCTCAAAAAACTACAGTGGCAAAGATGATTTGCTGTATCTGGAGTTTGATGGGGAAGCGGACATCCGGGCGGTGTCGGAAGATATTTCCCAGATGATCAGCTATTGTGTAGAGCATACAGATCTGTTCAGGGAGTATTATGGAAATGTTGGGGTGTCGAGTGATCAGGGAGAGCATGAGTTCACATTTGCGCTTCCTTTTGGAAAGCTGCAGTGGTGGTCCAAAGGGGATGATTACTATCGTGATCCTGACTGTATAGCGGAGCTCATTGCGGAAAAGTATGTGTATTATTCCGAACGATATGCACAGTTAGATGAGCAGTCGCAGCAGCTTCATGAGGAAGAGACACAAATTCAGGAGACAACAGATTATGTGGAAGAAGGAGCCAGAGCTTTGTACGAGGCAGTTCTTGCAGATGAAGGTTTTACCTATGACGCTGATTACAATGCGAAAGGCAATTTTTATGTGAATTTGGGCGAGAAAGATGGCTGTTTCTATTCGTTGGTGTATGATCATCCTTCCCCAAACGGCGCATGTGAGCTGTATGTATTGTATCAGTTCGCAGAGGAGGGAAGCGAAAATTGTGTCATCGTTGATATGTATGCGGTGGAGAATGCGACGAAAAAGGTGGTCGCATCGGGGAGGAAGCACTGGAGCGATGTAGGGACTAAAGAGTACCGGGAAATTACGGAGTCATAGCCGGACAGTCAGGTTACGGAATAAGAGTCAAAACCAATGAGGAGCGGAGGTGGGGATGTGATGGAACAATTGATTTATTTTATAGGAACTTTAAGTGTTGTGGATATCACTGTCATTGTGGCGGGTATCGTTCCGGTTTTAACTGGCGGCAGAGTCGGCTATCGGTGGCGCAAGATGCTCTGGCTGGTTCTTGCTGTGCGCCTGCTGATACCAGTGCGTTTGGTACTAAATCAGATTTGCGAGGAAAAACCTTCCTATTTTGCGCAGGTTGAACTGCCGGAGTCGTATGCGGCAGTTCCGGGGCAGGAAGATGCCGGCGGCAAAGAGATGCCCGTAACAAAAAGTGTACAATCAGCGGAAAAAGAATTCATAGAAAAAATGGAAGTGGAGACAAAAAACGCAGAGGAACGGACCGTGGAAGAAAAAGCGGATGCGGACGGAGCAGTTATTGAAACGACAATGCAGAGACAAAATACAGACCAGGTCGTAAAAGATTCCCGGCTGTTAGACTCCCTGTATGATGACAGATGGCTGATATTAGTGGTATGGATTCTGGTTGGGTTTGCGCTGACAGAATATCACGTCATCGGTTTTGTGAGGATAAAAGAGCTGATCAATATGCGGTCGCGCAGATGTGAGGACCCATATCTGTGCAGTCTGGTTCGGGAGATTTGCGAAGAATATCAGATTAAGTCAGCACCGCAGATTCTCTTCTGCGAGGAGATCCGTTCGCCGATGCTGCTGGGGTACAGGCATACGCAGCTGCTGATGCCTGACAGGCCATACACAGAGACGGACTTGAATATGATCGTCCGCCATGAACTGCAGCACAAGAAGAACGGTGATTTGTGGTACAAGCTTTTGATTCTGTTTGTGTGTGACATCTACTGGTTTAATCCGGCGATGGCCATCATGCGGAAACTGGCGTGTCAGGATGTGGAGTGTGTCTGTGACTCGCAGGTATTGCGCCGCCTTCCGGCGGAGGAGCGGAAAGCATACGGAAACATTGTATTAAGTCATATGGTGAAAGGCAGCAAGTGGGATATTGTCTATGGAACGTCGATTTTTACAGGAAAGAGAGCCGCAAAGCGGAGAATCAGGAATATGTTTGCTATGAAAAATAAGTGGGGATACGCTGTTCTGGGTGTGATGGTTCTGTGTGTCGCATGGGGAAGCAGTATGTGGGTGCTTTCCGGGCAGGAGGAAAATGCAGGGAATGCATCAGAATCAGAACTATAAGGGTACTGGAAAATGTCAGGATGGTATGGGTGGAGAAAATTGGTTTCGGGAGTCTGGAACAGGAAATTCCCGAAATAGGAAAGTATAAAACGTCCTATGATTTTAACCTGTTTGCACAGCTTGCGGATGGAACGATGCTGGGCGTGGGCAGGGGACTTGGCGATCAGGAAAAAACGATTGCGGTCACGGGAGATCTTGTCCAGACAAGCTTCAATGTCTATTCGGATACATTCGTTCCGATCGCCGTGGAGGAATATTCCGAGCCAGCTGTCAGACAGCTTTTAAACGAGATTTCATGGGGCAGGAGTGTGGTGGAAGTCAAGGAATTTTTGAATCAGAATGGGCTACAGTATTTCGAGGGCAGCACGGATGATGGCGGATACAGCATTGGCGTGGAGCACGACAGCTATATTTGCTATTTTGATGAGGGACGGCTTGACCATATGCTCCTGCAGGAGGGCGGCAGCCGGAACCGGAAGTTTGAGATGGGCATGACCATGGAGGAAGTCAGGGCTTATTTTGACAGTGAATTTATATATGAGGAAGATGACTGGAACGGTGTATACTGGGCAGGTGAGATGATTGACGGAACTTATTATGGGTTTGTGTTTGCGGACAATGTCTTATACATGGTGTACGAGAAGGCACCGTGATTTTTAGGAAGCTTTGTTTGATATCGTGTAATCTGAATCGGGAAATGTAGTGGTATGTCTTTTTTGTGCACACGGGCACCCGCCGTAGCGCATATTTTTACGAAAGGAAGTCATGCAGTTGGGATGAGCGGCATTCTGTGTGGATTTATGATGGGTTCGGCATATCTTTTGGTCAATAGGGATATCAGGAAGGCGTGGGGTGTTATGTTTCTGATGTTTACTTTGTAAAATCTGTTCGCAGAAAAAAGAAAAAGATTAATAAAATGAAATCTCTCTCTTGACTCTCACATTGTGTCATAGTTTATGATAAATTTATTCCCGGGAATACAGAGCAGGAAGGTGTGTATGCATACATACATCAAATAGGAAAGGAAGGGTTATTCCATATCTGGAAAGGGCGGAATAACGGCAAAGGAGAAAAAAGATGTTGACAGTAAACGAGGTAAGCAAACTGACAGGTGTGAGTGTCCGCTCGCTGCACCACTATGATGCGATCGGCTTGTTGAAGCCTGCAAAAGTGACAGATGCAGGGTATCGTCTGTATGGCGATGATGAGCTGGCGCGCCTGCAGAATATACTGCTGTTCCGCGAACTGCAGTTTCCGCTAAAGCAGATCAAAACGATTCTGGACAGCCCGGATTTTGACTGGCGGGAAGCACTTGCACAGCAGATCAGGCTGTTGGAACTGCAGCTTGCGCACACGCAGAAACTGCTCTCGTTTGCGCACAGACTGCAGGAAAAAGGAGTGGAATCAATGGATTTGAAGGCATTTGACGCATTTGACAAAAAGGAAATAAGGCAGTACGAGGAGGAAGTCCGCGAGCGCTGGGGCCGTACCAAGGCATATGGCGAGTATCAGCAAAAGGTGAAAGGAAGGACGGACAGGGAGCAGGAAGAGCTTGGCAGCCAATTGATGGAGCGGTTTGCTGAGATTGGAAAGCTGCGGCATGGCTCTCCTTCTGACGAGGCAGTGCAGGAGCAGGTTGCCGGGATACAGGCGTTTATCACAGAGCATTATTATCAGTGTACAGATGAGATTCTGCGCGGACTGGGGCAGATGTATGTGTGTGATGAGCGCATGAAGCGAAACATCGACAAGGCAGGCGGTGAGGGAACCGCAGCGTTTGTCAG
Source organism: uncultured Lachnospiraceae bacterium (assembly GCA_947178035.1). Classification (GTDB taxonomy): domain Bacteria; phylum Bacillota; class Clostridia; order Lachnospirales; family Lachnospiraceae; genus COE1. Next base: position 11,989 of record CAMWXA010000021.1, read on the forward strand.
CCAGGCAGTCGCAGTGTATTGCGATAAGGGAAGCGCCTCTTGATGCCAGGGGTGTGCTGGTGAAATAGGATAGTCTTATAAAGGACATTGCGAAAGGCGGGGATATGTGCGGCATATCCCCGCTTTGCGTGTATTTATAAGCGGACGGGGGTGATACAGTTTGGCGAGACGGGACTTGTAGTGGGCAAACGTATTTTCTGAAACCGGCTTGACATATTTTATGAAATAGCGTACAATGGTTCTAGAACATTAGTTTGCAACACGGCTATTGTAAAAATAAAGCAGACTTGTTATACTGAAGGAGAAGAGTGAATGTCAGAGGAAAAAATGAAAAAGGATTCCGGCAGCGAAACAAAGAATAGGAAAAATGCAGAGATTGCTTATCAAAATAAGGATATCACAAGCAAATTCCTTGCAGAAAACCTGAAAGGAAAGACGTTTGGCGTATACGGTCTGGACCTTCCTGAAGTCGAGAAGGTGCTGCCGACCAATATTCCGACTGTAAAGGCGAACGAGCTGCGTCTCGACAACCTGTTTGCGCTCGCTGATGGCACTGCAGCTCTTGTAGATTACGAGAGCGAGTACAATCAGTGGGACAAGGTGAAATATCTGAACTATATAACAGGGATAGCAAACCGCTGCCAACAGGACAGACAGCATTGTCCGCCCATTCGGATGATAGTGATCTACACTGGCGACATTGAGCGCAGACAGGTATCGGCCAGATATGATATCGGTGCAGTAAAAATGACTATGGAGACTGCTTTTCTGTCAGAGTTGGATTCGGAAGGAATATTCGAGCGGCTGAAGGAGAAAGTGGAAAAGAACCAGCCGCTGACCGATGAGGAACTGATGCAGTTCATTATTCTGCCATTGTCATACCGCACAAAAGAAGAAAAGCAGGAAAAGATACAGGAAACAGTGGAACTGGCAGTAAAAATCCAGGACAGAAAACAGCAGTTTTTTGCGCTGTCGGGAATATTGGTTTTCACGGACAAGATCATTGATATGGAAACAGCGAACAGGATAAGGAGGAGGATAGACATGACGCAGGTGGCACAGATTTTTGAGGAGGAGAAGCGCCAGGCGGTGGAGGCCGTTGAGAAAGAGAAAAGGCGGATAGAGAAAGAGAAACAGCAGATAGAGGAGGAGAAACAGCGGACGGAAAATGCGCTAAAAGAGGAGCGGGAAAAGATGCGTCAGGTTGTGATCAAAATGATTCAGAAGAAATACTCTGCAGAAGAGATTATATCTTATGTGTCAAATTATTCACAGGAGGAAGTGGAGCAGCTGCGGAAAGAGGTTATGCTTTGATTGGCGGCAGCAGCTGTTTTGTTGAGCCGTCGGCGTGGAAGGAGGACGAGACAGTATGAAAGAAAGAATTGCAGCAATTGCGAAGGGACTGCGAAAACGCAGCGTGTGGGCAGTGGCGTGTCTGGTGTTGGCACTGATAGTTGTGTCTGGCATCTGCCTTTTGGGAAATGCATATGCCGCTGATGAAATTCGGAATGTTGCAGAGCCTCTTACTGAGGCGGAAATAGAATTGTTGAACACAAAGTTTTTCAATGGTGGGACAGACAATACAAATAATATGCTGTTGACCAGCGAGTATGGAAAGCCGGAAGAGATTGATTTATATTGCCTGTTTTATGACGGAATCAGCGGTGAGACAGGTGCGGTTTCTGAGGAAGAAATCGCACAGCTGACAGTGTTGGACAGCCAGGCGCCTTATCTGGATATTGTGAAAGTCGGAACAGAAGAGATGGATGCTTTTCTGCGGGAGAAATTAGGCATTGGGCTGGACGAAACGCAGAAGAGAGGGTTAGAAAACTTTTATTACTTAGAGCAGTATGACAGCTATTATCTGGTAAAGGGGGACACTGGTTTTGACTGGTGTACAGTTATATCTGGCAGCAGGCTGCCAGATGATATGCTTGTTTTGGAGTATGAGAAAACATATGAAGGCGGGCAGTGGATTGCCACTTTGCAAAAGACGGACAGCGGCTTCCAGTTCGTTTCCAATGCAAGATGCAGGAAAATGGAATCAGATGAAAATGCAGCGGCCAGGAACGATACACCAGAATACAGGACAGGAGTTATCATTACAGACGCGTACATGGTGGTAAGTACGGCGGATGATGCGGCGCCGATGGCTTTGCTGCAGGAAGGCATGGAGGTTAAAGTACTTGCGGAGGAGAACGGTTATTATCAGATCGCGATCACGGTACAAGGCAGGGACGAAGATGTGACCGGATATGTGAAAAAGGAAACGGTGCGTTTGGAGCTTTGATATGCGATCCAGGTGGTGCATTCCAAAGGGTTGACTTCTCAGCTCTAATGTGTTAGTGTAAATATATACTCTAACACATTAGAGAAAGGAGAACCGTGTTATGGAAACACCAAAAGTATTTGAAAGCGAGTATCGATTCTGCCTGATTCTGTGGGAGCACGAGCCTGTCAGCAGCGGGGAGCTGGTGAAGCTGTGCGGGGAGCAGCTTGGGTGGAAGCCGACGACGGTCTATACCGTGATCAAGCGCCTGTCTGAGCGCGGTGTGTTGAAAAATGAAAATTCAATTGTGACCTCTCTGGTCTCAAAGGACGCTGTTCAGGCGGCGGAGATTGACGAGCTGGTGGAGAAGAAATTCGAGGGTTCGCTCCCGGCATTTGTAGCAGCCTTTACAAAACATCGCAAGATTTCTAAGAAGGAGATCGACGCAGTCCAGCAGATGATTGACGATTACAGGAACATTCATGGCATTGAAGAAAACAGCAGCGGTGTCCGGCGTGGAAAGGAGACGGCAGATGACTGACATTTTTCTGAAATTTGTCAATATGGGGATTGCCGCAGGGTGGCTGGTGCTCGCGGTGATCATTTTGCGGTTTGTGCTGCGAAAAGCGCCCAAATGGCTGATGCCCGTGCTGTGGGGAATTGTCGCATTGCGGCTGGTATTGCCTGTCTCGATTCAGAGTATCTTCAGTCTGATTCCCAGTGCGGAAACCATCAGTCCCAACATTGTGGATATGCAGGAACCACAGATTCACAGTGGTATTGCGGCGTTTAATCAGGCTGTGAATCCGATCATTGTGGAAGCGTTTGCTCCGAGCCAGGAAGCCAGCGTGAATCCTCTGCAGATTTTTGTTGCTGCTGCGGCTGTCTGCTGGATTGTCGGTATCGCTGGTATGTTTCTGTATGCAGTGATCAGCTATTGGCACCTGTATAGCCGCATTAGGACGGCTGTGTTGGTGACAGATAACATTTATCAGAGTGAATATGCCGTTTCCCCTTTTGTGCTGGGAATTGTGCGTCCCCGCATCTATCTGCCGTTTCGTTTGACACAAAAGGAGCAGGAGTATGTCATTGCACATGAGCAGGCGCATATCAAATACCATGATCATTGGTGGAAACCGATTGGCTTTTTGCTGCTTTCCCTGCACTGGTATAACCCTGTGATCTGGGCGGCGTATGTTTTGTTCTGCAAAGATATTGAACTTGCCTGTGATGAGCGGGTGGTGAGAAATTTCGATGCGGTGCAGAGAGCCGGCTATTCGCAGGCGCTGCTTTCCTGCAGTGCGCCGCGCAGGTCGGCGGCGGTCTGTCCGCTTGCTTTTGGCGAGACTGGTGTGACAGAGCGCGTAAAGAATGTTCTGTATTATAAGAAACCTGCATTTTGGGTGATTGTGGCGGCAGTTCTGGTCTGTGCAGCCGTTGCGGTCTGCTTTTTGACCAACCCAAAAGAAAATACAGAGGATAGCATGCAATGGGATGTGCGTCCGACAATTCTTATGGGTTCGTCCAGATATATTGATCCCTATATGCCGACACCGAAACTGCCATATGGCTATACGTATGCCGGAACAATAGACAGCGCGCAGGCCAATGATACAGGATTAGAGGGGTGTGCGTATTATACGAGTCCTTACAATGAAAACTATATTTATGTGTATCAGGAGTGCGGCACGCCGACTGGCACGCATGAGATGGACTCGACGCAGCGGCAGTGGATGTATCAGCCGTGGCTGAAAGAGGGCAGCGGCGACGGGAAGAACCGGCTGACATTGGAGGAGGTACAGCGTTTCTCCGGGTTTGGCAGTGAACTGACCTGGACGGATTTTGCGTGGTATGATTATGTGGAGACCGGTTCGGGGCTGTATATCAGGGTCTATGAGATTGACGAAATGTTTTCACTGTGGATTGGCGGCGGTTCTATGGATGACGCACCGATGTATATATACCTGCAGACCAATACAGAGCCAGCGGAGCGGATAGACATCCGTACACAGGATGTGTATGCCTTTATCAGTGCGCAATTTGGTGCAGCAGCCACAGAGGCGAATGTGTATCAGGTACAGTTCCCGGCGCATGCGTTTGACAAGACGGAGTATAATACACAGATTTTTGAGATTGAGCCGTTTACCCTGCAGCTTTCCCTGCCGGAAAATTGGAGCCTAGTCTGTCCGCAGAATGAAGAGGAAGCGGGGCTGGGCGGAGCTGGCGGTTTTTGTCCTGTGCTGATTTATGAGGGGAGTAAGCTGCTTGGAAGTATTTGCTACAACACGTTTGAAGTGCCGCGGGAGGGGGAGTATGGTATTGAGTATGTTGCAATCTATAATCAACTGATGCTGGGCGCGCAAGTCAACTGGAACAATGATTATCAGCCTGTCACAGAAAGTGAGACAAAATGTACTGCTGTATGCAAAATCAGCGTTGAGGATTCGGAGACAGGGGAAGAAATACTCTATCCGGGGATATTGTCTTATGACAAGGAGCTGGGTGTCTATATTGCGATTGACTTCATTGCAGGGGAGCCTGGCGGCGAAGATGAGGACATTGTCACAAAGATAGCTGAGAGTATCCTGTTACAGCAGGGGCATCCACAAGAGTAGTAAAAAGCTGATTCAATGATGCGTTGTCGAATTGTATGTATTGCTGAAATGCTGGAAAAATGGTAAAGTTATTTTAGAGCGTGTTTAAGGAATTGTTTGAAAATTAACCTTATAACAGTTCCCTGGTGTTAATTGTCGGAACGGAGGAGATAGCATGGAAGTAAAGCATGGTCTTGGTTATCAGAACTATGAGGACATGATGCGGAATCATATATTTTATATTGACAAGACGGATTTTATCAGCGAATGGTGGAATTATGCCGATAAGGTTACTCTGATCACGCGCCCGCGCCGATTTGGAAAGACACTCAATATGAGTACGATCGAGTGTTTTTTCTCGAAGCGGTATGAGGGCAGGAGTGACTTGTTTGAGGGGCGCAAGATATGGGAGGACGAAACATTAAGAGCCCTGCAGGGAACGTATCCTGTGATTTTTATGAGCTTTGCGGGGGTAAAATCAGGGTATGTCGGGGGAGATAGTGCAGAAATAAAGCTTAAAAATATAGAAGCCGTGAAAACTGCAGTAAAACAAATCATATCTGACACTTATGCGAAATATAGAAATATCATGAAGTCGGAAAAGTTTGACGACAATGACAGGGCATTTTTTGCGTCTGTCAATGACAACATGACTGACAAGATGGCACAGATGGCGATCTGGCGGCTGTGCAGTTATCTTGAAATCTATTATGAGAAAAAAGTGATTGTCCTTCTGGATGAGTATGATACGCCGATGCAGGAATCGTGGCTTGGCAGATACTGGGAAGAGGCGGTCACGTTTTTCAGAGGCTTTTTTGTGAAAACATTCAAGGACAATGAGAGTATGGAACGGGGGCTGATTACGGGTATTACGCGGGTATCAAATGGCTCGCGAAGCGAGACATTGGAATCCATTTTTTCTGAATTGAATCATTTGAAAGTGGTGACGACCACCTCTGATAAATATGGCACTTGTTTTGGCTTCACGGAGGAAGAAGTTTTCAAGGCGCTTGACGATGCAGGACTCGGAGATCATAAAAGCGGCGTGAAGAAATGGTATGATGGCTTTACCTTTGGAAAATATACAGATATCTACAATCCGTGGTCGATCATATCCTTTATAGAAAATGGTGCAAAATATGAAGCCTACTGGGCAAATACAAGTTCTAACGACCTTGTGAGTACATTGATACAAACTGGTGACGCCGATGCCAAGAAAACCGTCGAGGATCTGCTTGCCGGAAAAAGCTTTATAGCTCCGATAGATGAGCAGATTGTGTTTAATCAGTTATATGGCAACACGAATGCGATCTGGAGTCTGCTGCTGGCAGCGGGGTATCTGAAAATGATAGACCGGGAACCGCTCCGGGCGGACAGAACGGGTGACGCGGAGTACACATTGACATTGACAAATCGGGAAGTCTGGTTCATGTTCCGAAAGATGGTAAAGGACTGGTTTGGGAAATATGATGTTCCGGCATATTACAACGAATTTATCAACGCCCTTCTGCACGATAACATTCGCAAAATGAATACATTCATGAATAAAGTAGCACTGCACACATTCAGTTATTTTGACACGGGAAACAAACCGTCGGATGAGACGCACCCGGAGCGTTTTTACCATGGATTTGTGCTTGGCATGATTGTAAATCTATCGGACAAATACAAGGTGACATCAAACCGCGAGAGCGGGTATGGCCGGTACGACGTTATGATTGAGCCGTTTGACAAAAATGAGAAAGCGTTTATCTTTGAATTCAAGGTGCTGGATGCGGATGACGACGAGAGGACGCTCGAGGACACTGTCGCAAATGCGCTCGCCCAGATTGAGGAGAAGCAGTACGAGGCAGCACTCATTGCAGGCGGTTTTGCGCCGGAGAACATCAGGAAATACGGTTTTGGATTTCAGGGGCAGAAGTGTCTGATCGGGTGACGGAGGTGGAATATATGCTGGATGCAGAGACCAAAGAATATCTTGCCAGGGTCGGTATCCGCAAGATTACGGAGCTGGATACGGCGCTCATTGAAACTTTTGGACAAAATGAGGGGGAAAGGCACATTGAGCGCCTGACAGAACTGTTTGATCTTTCGGAAGAACGGCTGGTGCACGGAACAGAGAATACGCCATATCTCCACCGTCAGCAGGAGCTCGTCGATTACCTGAATCAAAGTCAGCAGATGAGCCTTTTGGCATCGTCTTTTTATGACCGCGTGTTTTTCCGGAGAGTGATGGACTATCTGCTCCGGTATGCCTCCTTTTTTGGGGGGGATATTTACGATATCGGCTGTGGAAATGGGATTCTGACTTGTTTCCTTGCACTGCGGTATCCTGATTCTGTTGTCACGGGTCTGGAATTGTCCCTGAACGCTGTCGCTGTGGCAAAAGAGCTTGCAGACAGGCTTCAGATAAATAATGTACATTTTACCAACCAGAGAGTGCCAGGTCAGAAGCAGTGTGACACCCTGTTTTCCTGCCGCACGATGCACGAAAATGCCGCGTGGAAAGCACTCTGCGAAGAACCAAAACCGGCTGCACTGCCAATGGAGGAACATGCAAAGAGGCACGGAGCGTATGCGAAGGAGCTTGCGGCGCTGATAAAAGACAGAGGATATCTGGTCAGTGTGGAGCGCTACGAGGAGGACAGCACATATGCTGGTCTGATTTGTGCATTGGAACGCGCTGGATTAAGCCAGGTGCGGGGGACGCACATGCAGTTTTCCTGCAAAGACGGGGATAAGACGGCTGTGTTCCAGGCGATGATTTTTCAGAAAACATAGGAGTGGAAATTTGGGACCGCTACAGTTCATTAGGAGCTGTCATGAAATAAAGAGTGCTTTTTATAGGGACATTTATCCCATATAAAAAGCACTTTTTTGTCCCAATAATTTTAGACGATTGCGTCATCCCTGGTATATTCTCCAAGGGAATTTTCCTTCACCTGAATGCAGATAAAGCTGATCGCAGTATCTTCTGACGCAAAAAACTGACGCCTGGCTGCCGGAGAAATGCGCAGCCAGTCACCAGCTGCAAGTTCTACAGTCTCCCCGTCAATAACAGCTTTGCCTTTTCCGTCAAGAACTGCATAAATTTCCTCGTTATTTTTATGTGCGTGGATAAAAGGTACACATGCTCCAGCCGGAAGATTGTTAATACTGATTTCTGCTCCGGTTAACGAAAGTTTGTCATGCAGTTCTGTTCTTGCGTCTGGTGCTACACTTACTTTGCTAAAATTTGCCATATGATTACCTCCGTATTGATATTGATGTAATAATAATTGCTACATCTATATTTATAGCATAAATTTGATGTAATGTCAATAGTTACATTTTGAATTTTGAAATTATTACTTGGGCTGGAGCGTGTTTGAAAAATGCTTTCTGTCAGATGTGCGTCACAATTTGTGGAAGATTAAATATCTTACAGATGATTAGCCAAATGAAGGGCACATAGGAGGCAAAGACATAAAGGACAATGCCTTATGTAACCTGAATACGACGCATACACGTCGTTATGCAGATGGTGGGAATGATTTTTCAAACACGCTCTAGTTAAAATGGAAAATGCTATGAGATGATTTTTCAGGGCATTTTCTTTTTTCAACTTGTAATATGTTGTAATAAAAAAATATTTTGCTGTTAAGAAAATTTATAATCAGACGATATAATATATAAAATATCACAAAATGATATGCGTAGCTAATTAATGTTGAAGTTCTAACAAGGAGGACGATGTTTAAAAAGAAAGATATCTTAAACAAAAGGGAAGAAGAACTGATGAACTATCTTTGGGAAATCAAGAAACCTTTAACTGCAAGCGAGATGGCAAAACAATTGGAATCTGAGGGCTGGACGAATATCACTCTATGCAGGACAGTGCAGTCTTTGTCAGATAACGGCTATCTTGAAGTGGCAGGACTTGAAAAGACTGTAAAAACATATGCGAGGAAGCTTACGCCTTCTCTCACCAAAGAAGAATACTATTCGTCTGTTCTTATGAGAAGGGGAATCAATGCAAACTCTCTGGCAGATATTACGGCCGCATTCATTGGAGTAAGCAGAAAAAATCAGAGAGAAAAGGATGCAGAAGTGATTGCCAAACTGGAAGAAGTCATCGCTTCCCTCAAGGCAGAGCAGCACAGAGATCAATAAGGGAAACACATGCATATTACATTTTTTTCGGTCTGGATGACTGTCTTGTGGAGCAGTATTCTGATTTTGATTTTCTATGTGCTGAGAACAAAATATCAATTAATTGATATCTGCAGTGTGTCAGGTGTGATTGTTTTATACTTGTTTTGCATGATACGAATGATCATTCCTGTCGAATTTCCATGGACAAAGATAGTATTCGGCGGAGAACTCTATAACAGAATATACTATTTTTCCTGTGTCGAACGAAATATAGGAAATGATATCTCTGTGTTTGATCTGTTATGTTTGCTCTGGTATTCGGGAACATTTTTGATTATATTGCGTTATGTGATTCAGTATGTGAAAATTGCCCGCTTTTTTGGCGGAATGCCGGTACAAAGAAATAGTAACGCGGCACAAATCGTAGATGCGGTATGGAATGGCAGTAAGAAGCCGGACATTATTCAGACCGCTGCAGTCAGGACACCCTGCTGCTTTGGCATACTGCGGAAAAAGATTATAATACCTGATAAACCGTATACAGAGGAGCAA
>CAMWXA010000022.1 GCA_947178035.1 uncultured Lachnospiraceae bacterium
GCTTTCAGGCTGTACGTTTTCTCACGGAATGCGCAGTTCAGCGCATTCCTGACCCGTGAACAGTAACACCAGTTTCATATCACTGTCTGCAGAATGAAAAAAATAATTGTCATTTCGGTTAAATCGTGATACACTTATGTCGATAAAGGATTATATGAAGATAAAAGAATCGTGAAATCAATATGCTTCTGTGTCGTGTGAAAAAGAGAAGACAGGAGCAGTGAAATGATTTACAGATGGTGAAAAGGATGAGAAAAGCACAGAAACAACAGTTGGAAGAATTGCTCAGGCAGATCGAACAGGCACATGACCAGGTGAAGAAGTACATAGAACAAAAGGCGGTGTACTCTGCGCTGGAGTTGTTAGAAGACTGTCAGAATGCAGGAATCTCCATAGGAACATTGGTGGAACAGACAGAGGGAGGCGAACATCCAATTGTACCGCTGCTAGAAGAGTATTGTGAATTAGTTTATCAGATTCACGAGAATCTGACAGGGGGAACCGGAAAGGAAGTTAACGCCAACAAAATATACAAGCTTTTGCGGCAGAAATTGATTAAGATTGCAAACAGTGCAAAGAATGATATCAGAGTCCGGTTTGAAGCAGTTTTCCTGCCATACAAGGCAAGTATGTGGGACAGCCTGGAAAGCGTATGGCAGGCTGCGGATGCAGACCCGGATTGTGATGCCTATGTTATTCCAATTCCATACTTTGACAAGAATCCAGATGGCAGTTTTCGCGAGAGCCATTACGAAGCGAATTTGTATCCGGCAAATGTTCCGATTACGAAATACGATGAATATGATTTTGGTGTTCATCGGCCAGATATAATTTACTTACATAATCCATATGATAATATGAATCTTGTCACAAGCGTACATCCGTTTTTCTATTCAGAGCAGTTGAAGAAGTTTACAGACTGTCTGGTATACATTCCCTATTATGCCACCACAGGTGGTATGAGTGAGGGACAGGCATTATGTCCAGTTTATATCAATGCCGACTATATTGTGATTCAGGCTGAGAAATTCAGACAGTATTTTGATAAATCGATTCCAGATGAAAAGTTCCTTGTGTTTGGCTCTCCCAAGTTTGACAGTGTCATTCACAAGTGTCAGAATCCGCCGAAGCCGCCAGAAGAATGGATGGAAAAAATGCAGGGCCGGAAGGTGTATTTCTACAATACAAGCATCAGTGGAATGTTGGGAAACACAGAAGTATTCTTGAAAAAGATGCAGTATGTCTTTGCGCTTTTTCAAGGGAGAGAGGACGCTTGCCTGCTGTGGCGCCCACATCCGTTGATGGACTCGACGTTTGATTCGCTGCGAAAGGGATACAAGCCACAATATCTTGCATTAAAGAAAAGATTTGTCGAGGAGAACATAGGTATTTTGGATGAAACACCGGACATTGACAAGACGATCGCGTTGTCGGATGCCTATATCGGGGATGCTGGAACAAGCGTGACATCCCTGTTTGGGGTTGCCGGAAAACCGATGTTTATTCTCAACAATTATATTGACACACTTCCTGACGAGGATGACTGGCGTGGACAGCGGATACACCTGCAGTACGATGGATGGGGCGATGACCGCTATCAGGTCACAAACAACAACCAGCTGTGGTTTTCAGAGAAAAATGACTATCACTACAGATTCTATATGGATCTGGGGGCAGGGTATTCAGGCAGCAGATATTATCTGCGGGCCATAGAGATTCGGGGCAGCATTTACGTGCTTCCATGTAATGCGCAGAATCTATTGATTATTAGGGACAAACAAATAAGAATAGTCGAATTTCGGAAATCTGTTGTACAGGGAACTTCTTTTCTGGCGGGTGGACCAGATGAAAAATTTCAATATTTGTATTTATATCCAAACAAGTATCCTTTTATGATTCGTTTTCACCTGGATACAGAAAAAGTGGATTATATTGATGGCATTCAGCCATTTACTGTCAGAATGGTCGGGCAGGAATGGCAGACAGGCGGAAGAGCGCTGTACGAAAATGAGTTGATATTTGCTTCTCCGGAGGACAATCAGTTTCTCTTCATGAATATCGATACTTTGGAGGCAAGGATATGCAGCAGTAATTCCAAGAGTAACCTGGGTACGCAGGCAATCATAATGGATGGAGATAATTTGTGGCTGATGCCAGTCAAAGGCCTGACGATTACCAGATGGAATCCAAAGACTGGCGATGTGAGGGAATACAGTGATGTGCCGGCACAGTTCAAAGTGACGAAATGGCCATATGAGTATGAGTGTGATGAACATCCATTTGGACGCATTGCTTTCTTTGAGGAGGAAGGCCAAAGACTGGCGCTTATCTCACCAAACTGGGGAAATATGTATCTGTCCCTCGACGAAGAAACGGGGAAAATGGAAGAGTGGAAACTTCCTATGGGATCTGCGAATCGCGGCAAAAATGGGTATTATCTGACAAGCAGCATGGGGAATTTTATCATAACACGAAAACAGGACAAAAAAGCAGACTGCCGCATCCTGTATTTGCCGGAGAGGAAGCTTTACGATATCAATGTCTTTACAAAGGAATATCACGAAGTAGAAATCGAATTTGACTACAATGATCTGATAGAACATGAACCGGGATTTATGGAGGAATCCGAGTGGCTGCAGTACTGTCTGAGCGAGAATGCCTTCAACTCCCTGAAAGACTTTCTGGACAACAGGATCACCGGGAACCAGTTTGACAGGGAGAGGCAGTTGAAAGCCTTTTCCAATGTGAATGCAAATACCAATGGAACCTGCGGCAAAACAGTATATGAATTTGTGAAGGGAAAGATTTCATGACAAAAGTAATTACATATGGAACGTTCGATCTCTTCCATGAAGGGCATTATCGGCTGCTGCAGCGGGCAAAAGCGCTCGGTGATTATCTGATGGTGGGTGTGACAACGGAGGCATACGACAAGGCGAGAGGAAAATTGAACGTGGTTGATTCGCTGGTGACACGCATTGAGAATATTCGCAAGACGGGATTTGCAGATGAGATCATTATCGAGGAGACACCAGGACAGAAAGTGAATGATATCCGAAAATTTCAGATAGATATCTTTGCGATCGGCTCTGACTGGGTAGGCGTGTTTGATTACCTGAAAGACTACTGCAAGGTTGTCTATCTGGAGCGGACAAAGAATATTTCCAGCACGATGCTGCGGGAGCAGAACAGTCCGATTCAGCGGATTGGCATGATTGGGACAGGACGGATTGCTGCAAGGTTTATCCCGGAAGCAAGACTTGTCAGCGGTATCAGTACACAGGGGGTGTACAATCCGCATATTGAAAGCGCCAAGCGGTTTGCAGATCAGTGGGAAATCAATGCGTATACGACACTGGAAGAACTTTATGATGCTGTCGATGTTGTCTACATTGCCTCGCCGCATGAGACGCATTATGAATACATTTGGTCCGCATTGGCACATGGGAAACATGTGCTGTGCGAAAAGCCGATGGTACTACAGCGAGGGCAGGCGGAAGAGCTGTTTGCCTTTGCCAAGGAAAACAGGTTGATTTTATTTGAGGGAATTAAGACCGCTTACTGTCCAGGCTTTCACAAACTACTGGGAATCGCCTGCAGCGGAACCATCGGAAATATACGAAATGTAGAGGCTTGTTTTACAAAACTTGAAAAAAGGGACAGCAGAGAGTTGACAGATTCCATATATGGGGGCAGTTTCACGGAACTTGGCAGCTATGTCATGCTTCCTGTGCTGAAGCTTTTGGGGCATCACTTTGAAAATATCCGGTTCGATACCATCAAAAATGAAAAAGGTCTGGATATCTTTACCAGGGTGTCGTTAAATTATCCGATGGGAATCGCGACTGCGACCTGCGGACTCGGAGTGAAATCGGAGGGCAGGCTGCTGATCTCCGGGACAAAAGGGTATATCGTGGCGGAGGCGCCATGGTGGAAGACATCGTATTTTGAGGTGCACTATGAGGACGCCGGAAGCGTGGACAAGTACTCGGAGACTTTTCTTGGAGACGGACTGCGGTATGAAATCAGTGATTTTCTCTCCATGATTAACGGGAGCAGCAGCAGTGAATTCAAATTAACGCGCGGCGAGTCAGTGGCACTGGCAGGGATTATGGAACAATTTATGAATGCAGAGAATCGAGAAGAACAATGATGAAATTATGGGCACACAGGGGATGCAGCCAGCGGTATCCAGAGAATACAATGCTTGCGTTCGAAAAAGCGGCAACAATCAAAGATCTGACAGGAATTGAGCTGGATATTCAACTGACAAAGGATGGCGAACTGGTTGTCATCCACGACGAGCGGGTGGACCGGACGACGGAGGGAATTGGATATGTGCGGGACTATACACTGTCTCAGCTTAAAAAGCTGCATATCTATGCAGGTGACAGGCCAACACAGTCAATTCCGACAATGGAAGAAGTGTTTGATTTGTTGGAAGAACGGTTGAAGGATGGTTTTCGACTCAACATCGAGTTAAAGAACAGTATCTATCCATACGATGGCATGGAAGAGAAAATTTTGGAAATGGCACACAGGCGGAAAGTACAGGATGCCATTGTATATTCCACATTCTATGCGCGGTCATTAAACAGACTAAGAGCGCTGGACACAGACGCGGCGCTTGGGATATTGGACAGCAAAGCGTCGGACTGTATCTATAAGATAAAGGGCGGATGTGGGGCGACAGCACTGCATCCATTCTGGCGAAACATCGATGTCACAGCAAAAGAACTGGAAGGATATGAGGTAAGGGCATGGATGTCCGGTCATCTCTATCCCGAGAAGCCGACAGGTGGAAGGCTTGATTTTGCACCGCTTGAAGCGCTGGGGATAACGGATATGATATTGAATGAGCCGGAAGTGTATCTTACATAACAGTTATCCAAGATTTGGTTATCTAACAATGTATGAACCTTGACAATTGCATACTTTACGTGAGATTTAGATTACATTTTCTTTACTTCATTCTGGTGCAATGTTAGAATGGGCATAGATTGCTTTTCAGAGTATGATGGAATTAAAGGATCAGGAAAGAATTTCGATGCGTAAGATGTTCCTCTTTCTGAGCCGCATTTGTGACACAGCAAAAAAAACAGTTGTACTTATGATTGATGAGGTAGACAGTGCGTCGAATAACCGGGTATTTATTGATTTTCTTGCACAATTGCGAGGATATTACCTTAACAGAGACAATTGCGCAACGTTTCATTCGGTTATTCTGGCAGGTGTATATGATATTAAAAATCTGAAATCAAAAATACGCTCTGACGAGGAACAACAATATAACAGTCCATGGAATATCACTGCAAAGTTTAATATTGATATGAGTTTTTCTGCTGTCGAGATTGCAGCTATGTTAGGAGAATATGAGGCAGACTATCAGACCGGAATGGATGTGTCAGAGATGGCAGAGGAGATTTATCAATATACATCCGGCTATCCATATCTCGTATCAGTCCTGTGCAAATATCTGGATGAAGAGCTTACAGATGCATGGACAAAAGAAGGGCTTGCGGAAGCCGTCAAAATACTGTTGAGTGAAAGCATTCCATTGTTTGGCAGCATGATGCGTCATATCAGCGAATACCCTAATCTGAAAAATATGCTGTATGCAATCCTTTTTCTTGGGGAACAGGTCACATATAATCCTGACAACAAGATTATTGAATTGGCATGCATGTTTGGATATACAATCAATGACCATGGCAGTGTCCGGGTGGCAAACCGCATCTTTGAGACGCGCTTATATAATCTGTTCTTATCCGAGGAGGAACTGGACAGCCTTATGAGCAAAAAGGCAAAGCAGGACAGAAGCCAGTTTGTTTGAACAGCAGCTTGCAGAGTACCTTGATTATTTTCGCCAGAAGAAAGGGTATCTGCTTAGTTTTAACTTTAACAAAAACAAAGAAACAGGCATGAAGACCATAACAATAGGGGATAAGACGATTGTGGAGGCTGTCGTCTGAGAACCCTGGGTTTTTGGACTTGGTGATTTGCGAAGAAATGAATTCGTAATTAGAGAAATCTGATGTAAAGTATGGAATTGTCGTATTTTGCGTCAGATTTTTGTTTTGCCAAAAAGCTCATCAGCAACGACGACATGATAGGCATGTTATAGGCTGAGGAGTGTGATAAATAATTATATTAGTAATAAATGAAGAGTAGTGAAAATGAATGAAAGCATATGGTGAGAAAATGGAAAAGCGACATGCTTATAAATTGTCAAAAGAAGAGCTCAGATCTGTTCAACTTATCGAGGTAGAAATGATAGAGGAGATTGACCGGATATGTAAGAAATGCCAAATTCAATATTGCATTTCAGCAGGAACACAATTAGGGGCAATAAGGCATCAAGGTTTTATTCCATGGGATGATGATGCAGATATAGCATTTCTAAGACCAGAATATGAAAAGTTTCGAAAAGCGTGTGAAACGGAACTTGATCAGGACAGATTTTATTTTCAGGATTATCGAAACACAGTTGGTTATCGATGGGGATATGGAAAGCTGCGCAGAAAAGGAACAGAGTTTGTGCGCTTATATCAAGAAGACATGCCGTATGAACAGGGAATATTTGTAGATATTATGCCTTATGATAATGTACCGGACAATTATGCTGCAAGAAAAATACATACGTTTAGGTGTTTTATATATCGTAAAAGTTTCTGGGCGCCGCTTGGGAAAATGCAGGCAAAAGGATTTGAAAAAATTGCTTATCAGTTATTGGATAAAATTTCAGATGAAAAATTATATGCGTCATACCAACGATTTATACAGAAAAATAATAGAAAAGAGACAAAGCGTATACGTATTTATACACTTCCAGTACCAGGGCATGAGGGGGGATATTTGCGGAGTTGTTTTACCAATCTCATACCAACAAAGTTTGAAAGTTTGATCGTTATGGGAATGAAAGACTATAAGACGTACTTGACATATAAGTATGGAAATTATATGAAATTGCCGCCAAAGAGTAAACGAAAGGTGCATCCGGTTTCAAAACTCGGATTACTGAAAAAAGATTGAAAAAGCAGCTATTTTAATATTCGATGGCGTGATGATGCTTTGAAGGTGAAAAAGGGAAGGAAGCTTGCTATGAAAAAAATTATCGGATTTACGGCAGGAGCATTTGATATGTTTCATGTAGGACATTTAAATCTTTTAAAAAATGCTAAGGCTAGATGCGATTATCTCATTGTGGGAGTAAACACAGACAATCTGATTGCTTCCTATAAAAATAAACTTTCCATTGTCCCTTTAGAAGAACGGATGCAGATAGTTGGAGCAGTAAAATATGTGGATGAGGTTATTCCGGTGGATACTTTGGACAAGGAAGTGATATGGAAAAAAAAGATGTTTGATGTAGTGTTCATTGGGGATGATTGGAAAGGCTCTAAGCGGTGGAATGAGACTGAACAGGTTATGAGTATGCATAGTGTGGAAGTAATTTATCTTCCTTATACATTAGGTACTACTTCAACGGTTTTAAGAGAGAAATTGATGATGTTGTAAGAGGGGAGAAAAATGTCGGACTTAGTCAGTATTATTGTACTTATTCATCAGGTGGAAGAATATTTGGATCAATGTATACAAAGTATTTGTACGCAGACATATAAAGATTTGGAAATTATATTAGTGGATGACGGTTCCGGTGACAGGTGCGCTCAAATTTGTGAACAATATGCTCAGGTGGATGAGCGGATTAAAATAGTTCACTGTAATGGTGGTGTAGATGCGGCCAGAAAAGCAGGAATTGTAATAGCAAAAGGAAAATATGTAGGGTATGTGGATGGGGATGACTGGATAGAGCCGGAAATGTATGAAAGACTTGTCGAATATGCACATTTATATGATGTCGATGTTGTGGAATCTGGTGCAATTGATTCATGGACAGATATTGAAAAAGAACGAGTCCCCTTTTTGCCAGAGGGGTGCTATAAAGGGGACGACTTTATAAAATATATTGAACCCAGGATTCTATATGCAGGAAAGTTTTTTCAACATGGTATTTCACCGTATTTATGGTCAAAACTTTTTCGGAAGGACAAATTTAAGAAATATCAAATGATGCCAGGAATGCTTAATGAATTTCATGATAGTCCAATGGTATCTCTGCCTTGCATAGCGGAAACAAAATCGCTTTATATTACTCATAATTGTTTTTACCATTATAGAGTTCGGGCAGATTCTGGTAAAAGAGAAGTACGGAAAAACGAAATACTAAATTTTACGCAGTATTATCCAGATGCCTTTTTGCGCTTTAAAGGAACACTTCTTTGTACACGTAGTGACAGGCAGATACAATATTACTTTATGTATTGGCTGATTCAAAAAGCACCAGAAGTATTTGACATACCAGGAGCAGAGAACTTTCTAGTGCCATATGGTCACATTGCGATTCATGACAAAATAGTCTTGTATGGTGCCGGTGCAGTAGGTATCCATATGGAACATTATATACGAAATGTATATGGAAGTAATTTAGTAGGATGGATAGATAAAAACTTCCTTACGTTACAAAAAAGCTTAGGGGTTCAAAATCCAGAAGCAGTTGTAAATATGGATTATGATTATATTATTATATCAATATTAAGAGAGGATGCTGTCGCGAGCGCAAAGGAAGATTTGGAAGCGTTGGGTGTATTAAAAAATAAAACTTTATGGATAGATCAGAAGTATATTGAAAATCCCGCGGCACTATTGCTGAAGGCAACATACAAGGGGAAACAAGTTTTTCGGACTTCTGACTTTGTTATGTCAGCTAAATAGGTATTTTTCATCAAAAATATCTTAGAAAAGGGGAAGGTATGATTATTACAAAAACACCATTTCGCATTAGTTTTTGTGGCGGTGGAAGTGATATTGCAGATTTTTATAAGGAATACGGGGGTTGTGTGCTTAGCACAAGTATTAATCGCTATATGTATATCATGATACATCCATATTTTAGCGAGAAAAAAACTGCATTAAAATACTCACAAAATGAAATTGTTGAAGATATAAGAGACATTGAACATTCTATATTTCGCTGTGTTTTAAACGAGATGAATATTCGTGGAGTAGAGATATGTACTACAGCAGATGTTCCAAGTGGAACGGGATTGGGATCTTCTAGCTCATTTACTGTAGGGTTGTTACATACGTTGTATTGCTATCAGGGGAAATACGTTTCAAAGGCAAAACTGGCAAAAGAAGCATGTGAAATTGAGATTAATAAATTAGGGAATCCAATAGGGAAACAAGATCAATATGCTTCAGCTTTTGGCGGATTAAATTTTATATCTTTTCATAAAGATGATACAGTATCTGTCGAACCTATTATAGCCAAAACGAAAACGTTAAAGGAATTGCAGGATAATTTAATTATGTTTTATACAGGGGTAAAACATGATGCAAATAAAATACTGTCAGAACAGAAAAGGAATATGAGAAAAACAGTTTCTAAATCCAATTTGTTTCAGATGTGTAATCTTGCAAATGAAATGAAATGTGCATTGGAAAAAGATGAGCTTTCTGATTTTGGAAACCTTTTGAATGAAGGATGGATTCGGAAAAGAGAACTGTCTGGCAGCATTTCAAACCCCATAATAGATGAATTATACAATGCTGCATTGCGCAACGGAGCATCCGGAGGAAAACTCCTTGGTGCAGGTGGTGGCGGCTTTCTCTTGTTTTATTGTCCACAGGAGAAGCAGGAACAATTGCAAACGGCATTAGGATTGAAATCTTTTGATTTTGCCTTTGAGCATGATGGGAGTTCGATTGTATATATTGGTGATAAATACTGGGAATAGAGGAGTTAAAAATGACTGACAATGGAAGATTTATGTTTATTTATCCTGATGTAGGAGGCAAAGGTTTAAATTTCTCACCGGCAATAGAGATATTGTCATCATATATGAAACGTGAGGGAATCAATGTATCCATGATTCATCTCAATTGGGAATATGCTGTTAGACCAGATGATTATGACAAGATAAATCAGCAGATAAAAGAATTTGGGCCAGATATAATTGGTATTACGTCTACGACGTTTCAATATCCGGTTTCATGTAAAGTAGCAGCAAACATAAAAGAATCTGGATGGAAAGGGCTTCTTATACTTGGTGGAATACATGCAACAATTTCACCAGATGATTTAGCAGAATCTCCATTTGATGCATTTGCTATTGGTGAAGGAGAATTAACGCTTACAAAATTGATGAGTAAGTATATACATGGAGAAGACATTACAGATATCAGAGGGATTAATATTAAATCGAATGGAAAGATTATAAAGAATCCATATCCAGAAGTACTGGAGGATTTAGATGTATTGCCACTTCGGGATTACGAAATAATAAACGCTAAAAAAATATTGGAATTATCTAAGGGATGGTTTTCCATATCCTTTTCAAGAGGATGTCCATATGCATGTAAATTCTGTATTAATCAAAAATTAAGAAAAGACTATACAGCTTCTATCAAAACAAAATATTATAGATGCCAAAGTGTTATAAAAGTTATAGCTGATCTATTGGAATACATTCAACGATATCCGGAAATTAAAATGTTTAATTTCGATGATGATCTTTTGATCATGGATAAAAAATGGTTTGCAGAGTTTGCTGTAGAGTACAAGGAAAAGATTTATGATGTATACGGCATAAAATATGTTATTAATACAAGAGCAAACCTTGTTACAGAAGAAGTGACAGAGGCACTTCAAGTAAGTGGATGCCATGAATGTCAAGTTGGATTTGAAACAGGAAATGAAGAGCTTCGCAATGGAGTGCTTGCTAAAGAAATAACAAATACACAGCTTGAGCGTGCATTTGATTTGTTTAACAGATATAAAGTGAGGTCATTGGCCTATACGATGATAGGAATACCAGGTGAATCTTCTTTTTCTATAAAAGAAACAATACGAGAATTAGTTCGGTTGAAGCCCACATTAATAAGGATGACATTTTTTGAGCCATTTATAGGAACACCACTATATGATTATTGTATAGAAAATAATTTATTTAATGATCAATACCTGAATATTGATAATTTCACAAAGTCAGTAGTAAAGATGGAGAATATCACAAATTATGAGTTGTCAAAGTACCATTTACTTTTCCCATGGTATTTAAATACATGCTTATATGAGCGTGAAGAGATAGCAGTAGTGTATCAGCAAATGATAGATGAATATGATAGTTTAAGCGAAGAGGATTTGGATAAATTGTCTATTAAAGAAGAAATTATCATAAGAGACAAGGAAATTAGCAAACAGATGAGGGATAAAGGAGCAGATCATTTTAGATATTTTCCAGCTAATACAAATTACTTTCATTATTATAATTGTAGCTGGATTGAAAATAGGTAGAGAAAGGTTTGGTCATGAAAACGATCGTTGTTGGTGGTGCAGGATTTATAGGAAGCAATTTATGTAGGGCACTGTTAGAATATGGAAATCAAGTTGTCTGTATTGATAATATGTCTTTAGGTAATATCAGAAATATTGAGGATTTGATAAATAATACAAATTTCAAATTTTATAAAGAAGATGTAATAAATAATGAAGTTCTGTTGAATATATTTGCGAAAGAGATGCCAGAAACGATATTTCATCTAGCTGCAAATTCAGATATACAAACAAGCGCGAAGAATCCATGGGTGGAATATTGTAATACATATACTACAACTTTTTCGATATTGGAATGTATGAGAGTGTGCGATATAAAACGGCTTTTCTTTGCATCGACATCAGCTGTTTATGGAGATAAGCGAGATATAGAACTTACAGAGGATACACCAAATCTTGCGCCAATCTCATATTACGGCGCCGCAAAACTTGGAAGTGAAGCACTGATTCAGGCATACAGTTATATGAATGATATGAAGGCACTTATTTTCAGATTTCCAAACGTGATAGGTCCAAAGCTTACGCATGGCGTGATCTATGATTTTATCAAGAAATTGGATAAGAATAAAGAAATTCTTGAAATTTTGGGTGATGGAAAGCAGACAAAACCCTATATTTATGTAAAGGATTTGGTTGATGCAATTGTTAATTTCACAAATGATATAAAACCAGGGGTTGAAGTATACAATTTAGGCGTGACCGGAGCTACTAGCGTAAAGAGAATAGCAGATATCATATGTGAAGAATTAGAACTCAAAAATGTCAGGTATGAATATACTGGTGGAGAATCTGGGTGGAAGGGTGATGTGCCGCAATTTCGGTACTGCTTAGATAAGATTCATAAAACAGGATGGAAAGCGCAATACTCATCTGATGAAGCCGTCAGAAAAACTGTCAGAGATGTAATTGAGGAGCGGAAAACAGATGCCTAATAAGTACATTGCAGTAATTCAGGCAGGTGGAAAAGGAACACGATTAAGGGAATTAACACATGATAGAATTCCCAAACCATTAATTAAAATGAATGGAAAACCGATGCTTGAATGGCAGATTGAGAATCTTATGAAATATGGGATTAGGGAAATTGTAATTATCATTGGGCATTTGGGAGAAAAGATAGAAGAGTATTTTGGAGAAGGCACTAAGTGGAATGTTAAAATTTCATACGTTAGGGAAAGAATGCCGTTGGGATCTGCAGGAGCATTATATTACATAAAGAATATGCATGGGAAAGATATTTTGCTTATATTTGGGGATGTAATGTTTGACATTGACTGGAATCAATTTATTTGTTTCCATGAACAAAAAGGTGGAGAAGCTACTCTTTTTGTTCATCCAAATTCACACCCATATGATTCGGATTTGGTGATTATGGATGAGAAAAATAGAATCAGATCATTTGATTATAAAGGCAATATAAGGAATTATCTTTATAATAATTGCGTAAATGCCGGATTGTATATTTTGAAATTTAATGTACTCGAAATGTTTCAGGAAGAAAAGTATTGTGATCTGGAAAAAGATGTATTATTGAATTTTATCCAAAAGGGAACGGTGTATGGGTATAGGACACCTGAATATGTAAAAGATTGTGGAACACCTGAACGCTTTTGGCAAATTTCTAATGAGCAACAAAGTGGGATTTGGAATAGAAAGAATTTAAAAAATGTTCAAAAATGCATTTTTCTTGATCGAGATGGAACAATTAACAAATATAAAGGACTTGTCAGTAAAATTGAAGATTTTGAATTGGAGGAAGATGCTGCAGAAGCTATTCAAATGATTAATAATTCTGATTACTTGGCAATTGTGGTAACAAATCAGCCAGTAGTTGCGAGAGGAATGTGTGATATTACAGAAGTAGAGAACATACATAAAAAAATGGAAGTTCTCTTGGGCAAAAAAGGTGCGTATTTGGATGATATTATATTTTGTCCACATCATCCAGATAAAGGTTATCCCGAGGAAAATACAGATTATAAAATTAAATGTAGTTGTAGAAAACCTTTAACGGGAATGCTCGATAAAATGATTAAGAAATATAATATTGACAGAAAAGAATCTTTTGTTATAGGCGATACGACGACAGATATACAACTAGGACTGAATGCGGGAATAAGGACAATTCTTGTACAGACCGGACAAGCAGGGAATGATAGAAAGTATACAGTGCAGGCAGATATGAATGCTGAAAATCTGCTTGATGCGGTAAAAAGAATATTGGCAGTAAATAAAGAAGGATAAGTATGTCGGATTACAAAAAACAGATCAAAAGCTATATCGAGATGGAAAAAGAGGTGTTGGATAGCCTTTCGGCAGAATCCATAAGTAAGGTCATGAACATTTTGGAGAATGCCAGACTGAAAGGGAAACGAATTTTTATTTGTGGAAACGGCGGGAGTGCATCTACGTCTTCTCATTTTGAATGTGATTTTAATAAAGGGGTTAGTTATGACCAGGAAATTAAATATGATTTTGAATGCCTGAGTGACAATGTTCCAATGATGATGGCAATAGCAAATGATATAGGATATCATGACATTTTTGTGGTTCCATTGAAAAATAAATTGAAATCTGGCGATGTAGTAATAGGTATTTCAGGAAGTGGAAATTCAGAAAATGTTGTCAGGGCTCTTCAGTATGGCAATGAAGTGGGAGCAGAGACAATTGCCTTAGTTGGATATGATGGTGGAAGAATGAAATCCGTTGCAAAACATAATATTCATGTAGAAATTAATAATATGCAGATTGTTGAGGATGTACATCTGATATTAAACCATATGATGATGTTCATTTTATCAGGGATGAAGGGGTGCTGAATATGAAGGAATAATATAATTATTGTAACGGAAAAGGAAAAAACGGCATTGGAAAGGATTGATTATTTAATTGAAATGGAAAATTCTCAGAAAAATGATATGAAAAAGTCATTATTTGGAAGTAGATATTAGTAATGGGGTCTGCTTAAAGCAAAAAAGTGATTCTATATGGAGAAAGATATGAACTATGTGATATATGGAGCTGGTTATAGAGGCGAGAGACTCTTTAATTATATTAAGGAGCAAAAGGTTTGCGCGTTTATTGATATGGATAATGCTAAACAGGGAAGGACATATTGTGGAAAACCTGTAATCTCTTTGGACGAATATAAAACGGAATATGATTCATGTTTCATTATTATAACACCGACTTACAGCAACGGTATAGAAACTATGTTAGAAGAGAATGGTATATATCAGCATCATAATTTAGTCAATATGCCATCTGAATTTGCCGGGTATGGAGAGTGTGGATTTGAAAAATGCTATGAGGGATTGAAGAATTGTCATGATGGAGGGGTTTGTATATATGGCATTAATGCTTTGAGCTTTTTAATTTATGATTTTTTGCATCAGAGGAAAGATGTTGCTATATGTCCAGAGGAAAAATGTAAGCCAGAAAAAGTAAAATGGTTAAAAAAATATTATCCTAAGATAGAGATAAAAGAATATGCAGATATTCAAAGTAATGAAATCGTATTAATGAGTATTGCTGGAAAAAATGAAAAGAAATTTTCAAATAGAATATTGAATTTATTTGAATATGCAAGCAGCAATATTTTATATCAAAACGAAAAATTATTAAACTTTAAAGACAGATATAAAACGGAGAAAAGATGTTTTATTGTTGCAACTGGGCCAAGTCTTCGCGTTGATGATTTACATACGTTGGCAGCAAATAATATATTTTGTTTTGGGGTAAACAGTATACTTAAGATAAAAGAAGAGTGGACAGCAAATGCATATGTTGTAGCGGATTCAAATTTTATAAGCAGTAATATGGAAGCTATCGAAGATTATAAATGCGGCTTTAAATTTATTGGGGATGCGTGCAAGGAATATTGGATAAAAGAACATAACAACTCATATAAAATACATGTCACAGCAGCAGGTGCTGGAATAGACTTTTCAGAAAATATTGAACAAAAGATTTATTGTGGTTATGGAGGCAAAGGGACAGTTACTTATGTATGTATACAATTAGCTGTCTATATGGGATTCACAGAAATTTATCTTCTAGGTGTGGACTGTAATTATGCAATGGGATCTAAGAATAATCATTTTATTGCGGATGAGATGGAAGATAATAAAATTCACCGAGAGGATTTGATGATACTGGCATATGAGTATGCAAAAGAATATGCTAATACGCATGGAATAAAGATATACAATGCAACGCGGGGGGGGAAGCTTGAGGTGTTTGAGCGAGTGGATTTCAATTCGCTTTTTGGAGGAGATGAACGCAGAGAATGAAAATAATAATATATGGTGCAGGTAAGCTCGGACAACGTGCGATAAGTAGAATACCAGGAATATGTTCTTGCAATATTGTAGCAGTTTGTGATAAATCAGCTAGTTTAGAAGACAGAAAAATTATGGGCATACCGATTATCAAACCCATGGAAATCAGAAGTATAGATTATGATATTATTTTGATTGCAATAAATAGAGATGATAGTATTGCAAAAGTAAAAAGTGATTTACAGATGCTAGGTGTTGCTGACACTCGAATTGAGGTATTAAAAAAATCGGAGAGATTTAAAGCCGTATGGATGGATTTAAGAGTTGATTGGATTAGAAATTTTTCTAATTATGAGCGTACAAATGGAATAAACGGCAGTGTTGCAGAATGTGGTGTATATAGAGGGGATTTTTCGAAATATCTGAATGAGTTTTATTATGACAGAAAACTCTATTTGTTTGATACCTTTGAAGGATTTGATGAAAGGGATGTGCAATTCGAGGAATCTTTGATGGAGAAAGGATTTCTTGAAAGTAAGTTTCATAAAAAAGGTTATTTCAATGATACTGCTATAAATATTGTGATGGATAAAATGACATACCCTGAAAATATTATTATACGGAAGGGATGGTTTCCTCAGTCAGCAAGTAACATTAATGATACTTTTTGTTTTGTTATGCTGGATATGGATTTATATCAGCCAATGCTTGCCGGACTAAGATTTTTTTGGGATAAAATTGAGGAAGGTGGAGCAATATTGTGCCATGATTATTTTCATAATTCATTGACAGGAGTTAAGCAAGCTGTGACTGATTTTGAAAATGAAATTGGTAGAAGAATTATTAAGGCTCCCATTGGTGATGATTGCAGCATAGTAATATATAAATAGTTATGTAAAGGAAGGAAAATAACAATGAAAATTGTAGGAGTTATTCCGGCAAGATATGATTCAAGCAGATTTGCAGGAAAACCACTTGCAGATATATGTGGAAAGCCTATGGTCTGGTGGGTTTATCAACAGGCGTTAAAAGTCCATGAGATAAATGAGCTATATGTTGCGACAGATGATGAGCGGATTAAGAATGTGTGCATTCAATATAACATGCAGTATGTGATGACTTCAAGGAGTCATCGTACTGGTGCAGACAGAATTGCTGAAGTGGCTGTAAGAACCGATGGAGACATATATCTTAATATTCAGGGAGACGAACCGCTCATTGAATCGGAAGCTATAAGAAACATTATTGAACTCAAAATGACTTCGAATGAACCATATGTTGGACTTAAATCGCGTATAGAAAATCCAGAGACAATTAATGATCCCAATATTGTCAAGGTAGTGACGGATTTGGAAGGATATGCGTTATATTTTTCCAGGTCACCTATACCATATACGAAGGATATCAATTGCGTTTTTAGATGTATGGGATTATATGCATATGATAGAAATCTTTTGATAGACTTTCAAAAATGGGGGCAGAGTAGACTTGAAATTGCAGAAAATGGCATTGAGATGTTAAGAGCTATGGAGCATGGTATAAAGGTAAAATTGTTTGATACTGATTGGCGTTCAATTAGTGTCGATCTGCCCGAGCATATTTCTCTGGTAGAGGAAATTATGAAAGGAAAGATAAATGAAAAATAAGATTACATTGCTTGACTGTACTCTGCGAGATGGCGGACATCTAAATGAAGGTGTTTTTGGCGAACATATGATTCGAAGAACTATTTCTAATTTAGTAATGGCGAATATAGATATAATTGAAATTGGATTCCTTATGGAAGATGATTATGATAATGATACAGCAAGATTTAGGACAATAGAAGATGTAAAAAAAGTTTTACCTAAAGAAAAAGGGAACTCTAGATTTTCTTTAATGGCAGATTATATTGATTTGGATAATATAGAAGATTGTGATGGGACAATAGAATTTATTCGTTTGTCATTTAAACGTCAAAGGCTGGATTGGGCACTTGCAACTGTTGCGAAATTAAAGAAGAAAGGGTATAAATGCTTTCTTAATCCAGTAAATTGCAATGTATATTCAGATGAAGAGTATATAGATGTAATTAAAAGAGTAAATGAAGCAACTCCTTATGGATTTTCGATTGTTGACACATTTGGCGTTTTGAGAAAAAGAGATTTATCAAGGCTATACTATATTGTAGAGAATAATCTTAATGAAGATATTTGTATAGGTATACATTTACATGAAAATATGGGAATTTCTTTTTTGTTGGCCCAACATTTTATTGAAATTCATAATCCCAAAAGAAAAATAAATATAGACGCTTCCCTACTAGGAATGGGAAGAGCACCGGGGAATCTATGTTTAGAACAAATTATGGATTATATGAACGAGCAGTATGACTGTAATTACGAACTTGAACCTGCATTCGATATTATTAGCGATTATATTCAGCCTCTTAAAGACAATAAGAAATGGGGATATACAATTCCGTATTATTTATCTGCAAAATTTGGGCTGCATCGTACATATGCAGAGTATTTAATGGGTAAGTGGAAGCTTGATTCAAAAGATATATTGCGTATCCTTAGCAAAGTAGAACGGAGTGAAGCAGAATACTTTAATGAAGAGTACATAGAACAATTATACAGAGAATACATGCAGGTATCTATAGATGACAGTAGTGACGTGTTAAAATTGAAAAAGGAAATTGGCAATCGGAATGTGTTATTGATAGCGCCGGGAGCTTCTATTGGTAAGTACAAAGACGAAATTGTTGAGATCTTACAGAATAAAAATATTTGCAGCATAGGAATTGGATTTATTCCAGATTTCTGCGATGTAGACTATGTATGGCTGTCAACGCCCAAAAGATATAATCATTATGATTTTAATAGAGCATATGTAAAAGTTGTGATTACTTCGAATCTCTTACATGATGCCAAGGTATATGATTATGTTTTTAATTATGAAAGGCTAATTTGTCACGATGATATTGTAAGTGACAATAGTACTTTAATGGTATTGAACTTTTTGAAAAACATAAATAAGAGCAAAGTTTATATCGCAGGGTTTGATGGTTTTAGTAAGAGTCAACAGGATTTCTATGGACAAGTAGTTAATAGAGAGCGAAAAAAAGAAGAACTAAATACTACTGTTACAAAAATTCTATCAATCTCATACAGTGAAATGCAGCTTAATTTTATTACACCGACATTGTACAGGAACTAATGTTATGAAATCTAATTGTTTAAAAATAAAGATATTGTGTATGGATGTTGACGGCACACTAACGGATGGAACAATTTATATTTCTGCATGTGGTGAGTGTTTAAAAGCATTTAATGTTAAAGATGGATATGGAATTGCCCATCTTTTGCCAGTATATGGCATTGTGCCAATTATTATAACAGGAAGAGTATCAGAAATAGTATTGAAACGAGCCAGGGAATTAGGAATAGAAGATGTACATCAAGGTATAGAGAATAAGAGGAAAGTTTTAGAAGCTATGATTCAGAAATATTCCTGTCAATATGCTGACGTTGCGTATATTGGAGATGACATTCCGGATTTAGAATGTATGCAAATGTGTGGAATCAAGGGGTGTCCCCAGGATGCTGTTGATGAGGTGAAGAATATTTCTGATTATATTTGTACCAACAAAGCCGGAAACGGTGCGGTTAGGGAATTTATTGATTGGTTGGTGAACCCTAATGATTAGGACAAATCGATTGGCAATTTTATGCTTTTATGAGGAAGAAGGATATGTTGATTCTTACATTTATTATTTGGTAAAGGAACTATTGTCTATTTCCAGTAAGGTTATTATTGTATCAAATGGGAAAATGGAAGAAAAAGCGAGAGTATATTTTGAACAATGTCATTGTGTGGTCTGGATCAGAGAGAACAAAGGATATGATGCGTCAGCATATAAATATGCGATTACAAGGATTGGCAGAGATAAATTAAAGAATTTTGATCAGATAATATTATGTAATGATACATTCTTTGGTCCGTTCATTTCTATGAAAAGCATATTTGGTGAAATGGATGCAAATAAATGTGATTTTTGGGGAATCTCCTATCAGGATACTAATCTTGTTCAATTTATAGGTTCTTATTTTTTAGTTTTTGGCGAGAGGACAATACAATCTGATGATTTGTTTAATTACTTTGAAAAAATGCAGGAAATAGTGGAATACCAAGATGCACTAATATACTTTGAATTTGGCATTTTTCTTTATTTTAAGAGAAAAGGATATATTATTGGTTCCTGTGTTTCCAAAAAGAAGTATTTCTCAAATGTGATTTATCCATATGAGAATTTGAAATATGAGCATCTACCTATTATAAAAAAAAGAGCCTTTATGATAAATAATGATTGGGATCTGACAAAAGCGATGAGGTTTATCCAAGACAATTATGATTATAATATTAATTTGATACAATCGTGGATGGAGCGAAAAAAGTTAACGCTTGAAGAGAATAATTTTGGGGCTGGAAAGTGTGTATCTGTAAAAGTAAAAGATATTCCAAAGGTATGTATAAATGATATTTACCGTTTTATTAATCAATGGAAAAATATTTATATATATGGAAACGGTTATTATGGACATATACTTGTAGGACTTTATCAAATTAGACCTCAATTGATTATTGTTTCAGATGGGCATAGGTCTATGTCTGACAAAATGCAATATCGAGGAATTCCGATAAAGGAGATTTCAGAAATTGATATAAAAAATAAAGAGGTAGGAATAATTGTTGCGTTAAATAAAGTGAATACTGAAGTGGCAAAAATGCGTTTGGGTGAAGATAGCAATATACTATATATATGGTAAGGGTGCAAATTCTGTGTGTATAGATAATGAATGTATTTGAACGGTACAGATAGTAGTATAGATAGAAGGTTATTGTGCAATGAAAAGATTTGGTATATTCATATTTTACGATAAATATGGAGCAATAAATGAATATGTGAAATATCTTTTAAACAAAATGAGTTCTCTTTTGACAGAATGCTGTATTGTTTGCAATGGTGATGTTACAGATGAGAGCAGATCATGGATGGAAAACAATTCAAATTACGTATTTTTCAGGGAAAATAAAGGTTATGATGCCGGGGCTTATCAGGATGCTATTTTAAACAGAATTGGATTGACCAGACTGCGCGAATTTGATGAACTTATTTTGTTTAACAACTCATTTTATGGGCCTATTTATTCTTTTGAGGAGATGTTTCAGAGTATGGAGCAGAGAAAGATTGATTTTTGGGGTATTACGGCCCATGAGAGCAGTCAGATTCCATATCATATCCAGTCATATTTTCTTGTTATCGAGGGCAGGCTGCTTAAAAGTAAAACTTTTGAAGAGTACTGGAGAAATCAGAAAGAATGCCAGACATTTCGGGATGCGGTAAAGAATTTTGAATTGAAAATAACAAATTTTTTCATCAGACAGGGATTTACCTGCGGCACTTATATTGATTATTTAAAAACAAGAGAAGAGTATGATATAACTGGAAATCTATTAAGTTCCGCTAATTATGAATTGCTTGCTGAAAAGCACTGCCCAATAGTGAAAAGAAAATATATCATGCAGTCTATGGAATATGGGTTGGTACAAGGCGTAGAAGATATTATCCATTTTATACAGGAAAAGACAGCTTATGATTCAGGTTTGATATGGGCGGATTTAATTAAAGAGCACTCACCATATATGCTTGCTTCTTATCGGAATTTGAATAATTATTTGACAGATCCGGTATGTAATATAGGTTATTTTACTGCATTGGAAGATGTCTGCATCATTATAGATAGTAAATGCCCAGAGCAGTTTGTAAATTACACGAAGAAA
>CAMWXA010000023.1 GCA_947178035.1 uncultured Lachnospiraceae bacterium
ATTTACTCATTCGTTTTTTTCTCCAGTTTCGTATAATGATCCTGAAAAACAAAAACAGCATCAGCCAGACGATACTCCAAACATTTTGCAATTGGAAGCGACTTTGTCAGCCAGGGTATCGGAAAAACTGATGCGGCACTTTGAACAGGAGAATCAAAAATGAATGCAATTTTAAGAGCAAAAGAAGTGACAAAAATCTACGAAAAAGCGCAGCACCCCAGTCTGGACAAAATCTCGTTCAGCGTTGCCGCGGGCGAATTTATCGGCATCATGGGCGCATCGGGCTCCGGCAAAACCACCCTGCTCAACGTCCTCTCCACCATCGATACGCCCACCAGCGGCGAGATCTGGATTGACGGCGTAAACCTAAGACACCTGAACAGCACAAGCGCTGCCGACTTCCGCAAAGACCATCTTGGATTCATCTTTCAGGAATACTTTCTGCTGGACAGCCTCACAATCCGGGAAAATATCTCTGTCCCGCTCACGCTCCAGAAGCTTCCGCCCCGGCAAATCGAGACGATGGTGCAAAGTCTGGCAGAGCGTTTCGGCATCGCATCACAGCTCGGCAAATACCCGGGTGAGCTGTCCGGCGGCCAGCGGCAGCGGGCTTCCGCCGCGAGAGCCATCGTGAAACAGCCCAGCATCCTATTTGCGGACGAACCCACGGGCGCTCTGGATTCCAGTTCGGCAGCCGAACTGCTGCACGCACTGCAGGAGGCAAACCAGCAGCTGCACACCACGATCTTAATGGTCACACATGACGCCTACGCTGCAAGTTTTGCCGGACGCATTTTGATTTTTAAAGACGGAAACATTATCCGGGAAATATTCAGGAACAACGCCACCCGACGTGACTTTTACGCATCCATTACCGCAGAAGTGGCACGATTAGACACAGAAAGGCAGGGTTGAATCATGAACACTACACGAACAATAGCCGCAAAAAACCTGCGAAAAAACTTTTCCTTTTATGCCTTGTATCTGCTGTCTGTCTCCCTTGTCATCACGATTTATTTCGCCTTTGCGTCCTTCTCGGTGAATCAGGTGATGCTTGAAAAAATATCCGCGGACGGGCGTGTGGAGTCCATGTGCCGTATCATTTCCATCTTTTTGATGGCGTTTGTCGTCTTTTTCATGTCATACTCCAACCGGTTTTTCCTAAAGCGGC
Organism: uncultured Lachnospiraceae bacterium; assembly: GCA_947178035.1. Classification (GTDB taxonomy): domain Bacteria; phylum Bacillota; class Clostridia; order Lachnospirales; family Lachnospiraceae; genus COE1. The sequence goes on from CAMWXA010000023.1 coordinate 1,172, forward strand.
GCACAAAGGAGCTTGGCATTTACGCCCTGCTCGGCTATCGGAAGACTACGATTTTGTCGCTGCTCACCTATGAAAATGTTCTGATCTGCTGCGGCGCGCTGTGTGCCGGAATCCTCCTGGGCGCCGTCATGCACAAGGGCATTGTCGCGGGAATTACCGCCCTTCTGAAACTCTCTGTGGACAATGCACAGATACCGTTTTTTCAAACCAGTGCCATTCAGAAAACAGCCTGTTTTATTTTGCTGGTGATTATCGTCCTCAGTATTTCCAATGGCAGATTTCTGTTTCAGACCTCCCTTATCAGTCTGGTGCGATATGAGAAAAAGGCGGAAAAGCGCATGACATTTCATTTTCTGCCCGCCCTGCTTGGTCTCGTCATGACACTGTCCGGTTACGTGCTGGCATTGGACATTTTGCGGGGCGGAAACTCTCTCTGGTTCTCGGTTGGTTTTTATCAGACTGGTCTGCTCACAGCAATGCTGATCCTGTCCGGTACCATCTTCTTCATCTCGTCTTTTCTGCCCTGCGTGATGAAGTGCAGCCAAAAGAATAAACAGGCTTTTTATACGCAAAACAGGATTATCACAACCCCGAACTTCATATACCGTATCCGCTCAAACGCCAGAACCCTGATTATGCTCACCCTGCTCTCCGCAGCGACGCTGACAGCGGCAAGCGTCATGGCCCTGACACTCTATTACCCGATTGCCAGCGTATCCCGCATGGCGCCGTCCGAGCTGGAGTTTCGCATTACGGATGAAAAACAGATTGATGCCGCCAGAAATCTTATGAGCCAGTATGCTCCTGACGATGCTGTCACGTTCACGCGGACTGACATCTGCAAAATTACAGCGTCCTCTGACAGTCTTCCCATGGAATACAGCATCGGAACCGCCAAGGGTGACGCCCAGAATGAAAAGATATTGCGAGAAGCAGGCTTTGAATGTATCTCGTACACACAATACCGCTCGCTTTTACTGGCGCAGAAAAAGGATAAAGCTGCCGGCCAGATTCCCGCGCTGAACGACACAGAATGCATTCTCGTAAAATACCAGCCCAACTCCGATGGAAGCAGCGAGTCCGGCAGCGTTTACACATTGAATATTGCTGCTGCCAGTGTGCCGCTCACCGTGCGTGAACAAACGCTTCACAATCCGATTTCCTTTGCTAACAGTGTTGGAACACTGATTGTCAGCGATAGCGTTTACAGACAGATGCAGGAAAGCGCCGCTCCCCAGACCAGCATTCTGAGCATCAACGGAAAAGCCATCGAGAACAACGAGAATTTATATGCTGACCTTAGCGCCCTGCTCGAAAACAGTCCTTATTTGCAGGGACACTCCCACAGAATCCATGTCATCTTCTCGCTGAACAGCTCCACGTTCCTGCTGATTGGTTTCCTGGTTGTACTGTTTTTTATTGCGACGGGAAGTATCCTGTATTTCAATAATATTTCAGCGCTTACAGACACAAGGGCGGATTACGAAATTCTGCACAAGATTGGCTACACCGATAAAATCATTCGAAAAATAGTCAGAAAACAGATTTTTACCTTTTTCTGCATTCCGTTCACATTTGGATTACTCGACTGCATTTTCGCCACAATTGTATACAAGATCGGGCTCATGCAGAACTTACTCGGGAACTCCCTTACACTGTATGTGCCTACCATGATTGCAATTGCCATGACTGCATTGATTTACCTGTTTTACTATTGGCTTACAGTCCATAGTTGTTGTAAAATAGTTCAGGAACTGTAGACTTTTGCGACAAGCCGGACAGAATCAGAGCAAGGAGAGTAACCAGCATGAAAATGAAACATTCCGCACACAATTTACTGTTTTTCTTCAATTATATATTGGCTATCCTCTACATCAGCCGGCTTAGCGGCAGTGCGCAGCCGACAGCACAAAACACTGTCCCGCTGGTGATTGCCTCTTTCATGATGATTGACATGACTTATATCAGTGCATGCAACATCAGGGCAAACAGAGTCATCACATTATTCTGCGGACTGCTGATATTGGACTGCTGGTATCTCCTGCTGCTGTCAGATGCCAGCGAAGTTTCCCGACTCGTTTTTATGGCGCTGAGCCCGCTGATATGGTATGCATCCGCCAAATTCTTGCTCCTGTTCCTATTTCAGGGCAGCGGTTACAAATTCCGAAAATTCACAAACGTTATCCTCCTGATTGCCTGCACCACCGCTATCGCTGGTATTGGCATATCAGACCAAATCTATGCCCTGCTTTACGCAGTGCAGTTTCTGGTCAGCTGTCTCTGCCTCGCTTTTGTCCTCCTCTGCCACCGGAAGCGCGTTGTCTTTGTCCTGAAAAGCGAGCGGAAGAGTATCCTGTTTTCTGCAGCAATCACAGTTACGGCATTCCTCGTCTACTGCCTTGCCACAGCCCGGATGACATACCATCTTTCCAATTTTGGCATATATCTCCCTGTGCTGCTCTTTTGTATCAGTGTCCACGGCATTGTGCACAAAGAACACCAGCGCTTCCCGCTTTCTGTCCTATTTAGCACAGGACAAATCCTGTTTATCCTCGGTGTGTGCATAACAGCAGTCATACTAAGCAGCCTTTGCATGAGAAATACATTTCATGAACTCTGCATCGCAGTCAATTTTCTGTTTTCTTTTATAGAGCTGTGCAATATTATACTGGAACACAATCTGAGAAACGGCAAGGGCAGCCTCATACGGCAGAGCAGATATTCCGCAGTCCTGCAGCAACTGCAGAAGGAAGAACAGCTCAAGGCGGATTTCGCAAATTTTCTCCACGACGATATCCTTCAGGACATCCTATCCGTCAAAAACATGCTCACCAAAACCCACCGCCCGGAAGTGCTGGAAATCCTTGCAGAAACGCTCGACAATCTAAACACAACAATCCGCAGGCAGATGCAGGACTACCACCCCGTTATCCTGAAAAACCTGACGATTCGGGAAAACTATCAAAATCTGCTGGACGCCGTGGCGCAGTCCTTTCCGCATCGAACCATAAGCGTGTCCTTTGAATGCGCTGATACCCTGTTTCTCGTAGAGCCATACAACATTATCGTCTACCGGCTGCTCAAAGAACTGCTGACAAACAGTTACAAGCACTCCGACGGCAGCCATGCATGGATCACACTGTCATTGGAAAGCAATATCATCGCATTGCGTGTCGCCGACGACGGAACCGCCAGCGCCGCGAATCTGACTGCCGCGGACACCGCCAGACACAAAGGGATTTTTTCAATTACAGAACAGATACACAGCCTTGGAGGCACAATCACGCTCTCCGACAACGCGCCCCACGGCATCTGTATACAGATTTATATTCCAATGAAAGGGGAACTTTCCTATGAATATTTTGTTAATCGATGACCACAAGCTCTTTGCCAAAAGCCTGTCCGTCGCCCTGGACGAGTATTCCGAAATCGAACAATTCTATATTGCGCAGAACGTGCAGAACCTGGAAAAAATACTTTGTGAAAAAAATGTCGATATTATTCTTATAGACATCAACCTCGGCGGTCTCAGCGACGCGGACGGCTTAGAAATCGCATCGAACCTGCGCCATTCACACCCCGCGGCAAAGCTTGTCATCCTCACAGGCTATGACCTCCCCGTCTACCGCCACGAGGCAAAGAAAATCGGCGCAAACGGCTTCCTCAGCAAATGCATCAGCCCGGATGACCTCATCGCCTCGCTGACACATATCTGTCATGGAGGCACCTGCTTTCCGCCTGAAAAAAAGGAACTGATCATTGAGGAACTGACCGCCATGGAAAAGACAATCTTACAGCAGCTTGGCACTGGCAAAAAACGCAAAAATATCGCCGAAGAACTCTACATCAGCGAGAGAACCCTCTCAAACCACCTGCAGCACATCTTTGAGAAGCTGGGCGTCTCCTCAGCCGTCGAAGCGGTCACAAAAGCCATCCAGCTTGGATATATCCCGCCGCTATGCTGACAAGGTGAGCCATCCACGCCTATACCGTTCTCACAGATACCACCGTCTGCACTCATCAATTGGAATTCACACATTTAACAGCTGCTCATACGGATTGACTATGATTCCTGCCTGGATCAGACAGATCAGTATAATTGATATCACTACTCCATAAATCAGACTGAATAATCGTTTTCTATTTGTTGGAACGGCTGCAAGCAATGAGATCGAAAACAATACATAGACAATAAATAGCAGCCATTTATCTTTCGCACTCCAATTCCATGCAGCAAAAGCGGTTAAATACCATTCCGTAAAGAACTCCCGATTTACTGAATTGTTTATCGCTGTTATAATACCACAAACACACTCACATCTCAATTAAGTTTTGTTTAATCTTCCTTTACCCCAAGCAAGGACTGCATACATGCGTCATTCTTCTCCCTGTCGCAAAACACAAGCTCCAATCCGTCCGGAGAACCATCCACATGATAACACATAATTAACAAAAAGAATGACTGTTTTATATAAATTTTGTTAATTTTATACATTTCTCATTGCTTTCGCAGCAGTTTTGAGCTATATTGAATATATAGAAGCAATAACGCATGCAGAAGCTTCTCAAAATTTTTTTCTGTTGTTTTTATATGAAACAATTATGAAAACTGTGCATACTATATTAGAGCGTGTTTGAACGATATTTTTTCAGACACACTCCAAAGTGGCAAAAGGGGTCAATATTTTTAACAGCTGCATGCATCAGGGGGCGGAATTTTGATAGCAAGGAAAAATGAATTTCAAAATGATATACTGAAGGAAATGAATAATGAAGGTATATATGAACCGCCAAAGGCACTCTCTTTTATATCACCTTCTAAAATGGAGCGTATCCCTCAGGAAGAGTACGATCAGCTGGTAGAACCGTACCGCGAAGCTATGACGAGGCTTGAAGTCCGCATGAACGGCTTGAACGAAGATTACAGAAAAAAATACAGGGACTATCCAATCCACAATATACAGGCGCGCATCAAGAGCAGAAAAAGTATTGAGAAAAAGCTCTCCAGCAAGAATCTTCCCGTGACAGCCTACACCGCAAAGGATAACCTGACAGACATCGCTGGAATCCGTGTAATCTGTTATTTTGTGGAGGATATTTTTAGCATACTCTCACTCGTGAAGACACAGACAGATCTGTTGATTCTGAAAGAGAGCGACTATATCCACTATCCTAAAGACAGCGGATATAAGAGTTATCATATGGTACTTGGCATCCCAGTATACCGCATTGAAGGGATGCAGTATTATCCTGTAGAAATACAGTTTCGCACGCTTGCCATGGATTTGTGGGCAAGCATGGAGCACCGCATCTGTTACAAGGGTGAGACGCCCGACGAGACCACCGATGCATTCCGCAATTACTCAGGAGAGCTCTCCGAGATGGAACGGCGCATGAAGCATCTGCTCGATGAGATCCGCAGGGACAATCCGCAGGAACCGATGCAATAGCATTATGCGCAATTAACGCTTTTGATTTCAATTGTGATATTACAGTCTGCTATGAACTGATAATTTGCCTCCAATCCATAGGCAATATGTATGCTGATGCAGTCCTGGCTCTCTGTAACATTGATTTCCTTCGTGTCCATTGCGACCAGAATATTTCCGAAAGGGGTAAAATAATCTGTTATGGTTTTTTTCCCCTCGGAAAATACCATCTGAACATTGATGGGGCCCTTTTTCCAAAGGGAAAACTCTTTTCCTTTCAGTTTTATCATACTGCTGACCGATTCTGGCATATCCTCCATAAGCTCCTCATAGCGGACATAGTGTGCGTCATTTCGATAATAATATTCTCCCGGGCAGATTGTCTCAATCTGGTCAAGCTCCTCGTCGGAAGCGGACTGCCCGATCTCATTGTCAACGAACTGAAGACCGCGTATGGATAACAGCACTTCTTTTGTCATAACTTCTACCTCCCGCGTTGTCAGCTTTACCGCAGCCATTCCAACAGCGCAAATTTATATTGAATCTCAACCGTGGCATCCTGATCTGAATTTTCATTCCTATTTCCATAAAAATAGGACTCCATGAATTTCTCCGCCTCCTCGGCCGTAAGTTCCTCGCCGTTCTCGTCAAGAATACAGCTGAGTCCCGACTGAATGAAAATCTCCGGGCTGAGTGCACCTACCCAAAGCACTACGCCAAATGCCATCAGCATATTTTTTAAATATCGTTTCCACAAAAACATATGTCCATACCTCCCATTTTCTGCAGCAATTTCTCTCCTATTAGTAAGTATGGACATAAATACAATGTTTATACACTTTTTCTGCGGTCACCTTTTTCAAGCTGAAGCTGTTTGATAATGGCTTCCTCCTGGTTGTTGATGTGTTTTCTAACCACATCCGCAGCAGTGCGCTTATCCTTTTTCAAAATGCTGTGGTACATTTCCAGATGCTCCTGTTGAAGCATCTCATGGGATGAAGCATCTTTGAGATACTCGAAGCGGTAGCGGTACATTTGTTCTGATAAATTGCTGACCAACTGTATCAATCTGGCATTTCCAGTGGACAGTACAATCTTGTCGTGAAATGCCACGTCCGCCTCTGCAAGCATTCTCGTATCTTTTGTCTTGACAGCTGCCCTAAAATCTTCACACGCCTGATAGAGACTGTCCAGATCCTCCTGTCCCATGCGCTCACAGGCAAGCTCAATCGCAAGCACATCCAGCGCACGCCTTACCTCCATGACATCTTCAAGGCTCTTTAACGTAATCTGCGCCACCTCAGCCCCGCGCCTTGGTATCATGATCACCAGACCTTCGAGTTCAAGTTTCCTGATTGCTTCACGAATCGGTGTACGGCTCACGCCAAGCTTATTTGCCAGGTGAATTTCCATCAAACGCTCTCCGGGTTTGAGCTTTCCGGTGAGTATCTCCTGACGCAGTGTATTGAACACCACATCCCTGAGCGGTAAATATTCATCGTCTTTCATCATGCTCATCTCTGCCCTCCAATCACGTATCCATGTTGTAAAATCCTGTTACATTTACCTGTGCATTGATTCCCTTTGTCCTGAGTGTCTGGTCAATATAAACTGCTGCCGCCCGCGCAGTATCCTCCTTGTGAAAAACACCAAAAATGCTTGGCCCGCTTCCGCTCATCACCGCATTCATTGCCCCATTCCCAAGCATCATTTTTTTGATGTCCGTAATAATAGGGTGCTCTTTTTCCGTCACGGTTTCCATCACATTTTCCATGTGGTCCGTGATTTCCTTTAAATCCCCCCGCTTTAGTGCATCAACCATGCCGTCAATGTCGGGATGCCTCTCCAGCTTGTCCAGCCGGAGCCTCTCATAGGCCCACTGCGTCGACACCATAACCGGCGGCTTCACAATCAGCAGCGATGCCTTCGGCGGCGGCGGAAGCGGCGAAAGCTTTTCTCCAATTCCCTCCGCTAAGGCGGTTCCTCCCATGATGCAGAACGGAATATCCGCACCCAGCCGCACAGCCTGTTCCATCAACTGCTCCCTGGAAAGTCCCAGCTCATACATCTCATTCATGGCAAGCATTGTAGCTGCTGCATCTGTGCTTCCCCCTGCCATTCCAGCCGCTACCGGAATATTTTTTTTCAGCTTAATCTCCACGCCATGTTGTATATTGTACTGTTGTTTCATGAGCTTAGCAGCACGGAAGATCAGGTTATTCTCCAGATCGCCCAGATAATCCCTGCTGCTCACAGACAGTATGATATCTGGATCGTCTCTTCTCTTAAACTCCAGCTCGTCATAGATATCAACCATCTGCATGACCATCCTGACTTCGTGATACCCGTTCTCAAGACGCCGGCACACATCAAGCGCCAGATTAATCTTTGCTCTTGCCTTGTAATTTCGTTTTTCCATCCGTTTCCCCTTTTTGTATTTTTTTACGTACAATTTTTTATATTATAAAGGAAAAACAACGGTTCGTCAACCATTTACAAAGTCTCGAACACAATATCTATGGAAAAAATCCCCTCCTCAAGCGCTGCCTCCACCTCACCGTTCATGTGTTTCACAAATTGTTTTACGATCGCAAGTCCAAGCCCTGTCGCCTTGCGTGTCCGCGAAGTGTCTGTTGTATAAAAACGCTCAAAAATCCGGTGGAGATCCTTCTGTTCAATGCTGTCCGTCCTGTTGGACACGCGCAGGCACACCTGACTGTCATACATCTTCAGCGAAAAATGATAATCTCCTGTTCCATGGACAAGCGCATTTTTTATCAGATTCTCAATGATTCTGACAAGCGCGTTTCGATCTGCCGTCACATAACAGGGAGTCTCCGGGACATCGATTACGGGCTCACAGTCTTTGTCGGAAAAGTCATCGTAAAACATGGATATCGTATCCATAAACAGATTCGTGAGGTTAATCCGTTCCATGTCAAACTCCATCTCACCCGCCTCGACTCTCGCATACTCGAAGAGCTGGTTTAACAAGTCCGCCACATCATCCACGCGCTGTTCCACCGTCGCAATGTATTCCTGATGCTTTTCCATGGATGCCACATCGGATGGCGTATCTTTGGTCAGCATCTGCAGATAGCCTTTTGCGCTGGTGAGCGGTGTGCGGATATCGTGCGAGATGCTTGTGATACTCTCCCTGTAGGCATGATTCTCCCTGCGCAGTACAGCTATCTCACTGCGGTATTTCTCTGCAATTTCATTAAAGAGGGCGATCACTTCCTGCGTCCTTCCGGCATGGCAACAGGAGGATAGCCTGTAATTGGTATCCTCCTGCCGCAGCATGGAAAGCTCTTCGATCATATGTCTGGTCTGCCGCCTGTACCGCCCCAGACGAACCGCCAGAAAAACTGACACACATGTCATAAATATAGACAGCGCCGCGCCTCCACAAATGATATTCTGCATCTCCACCTCCGCACTTAAAAGCCAGCCTTACGGTTCCCATACATACCGCATTTTCATCAAATTCTCTGCCCGGACTCAAACATCCGCCTCACAAAAATGCGCCATTCCTGCAAACAGCGAAACAGCCATCCATAACACCGTAACGCCAAGTGCCCTGCCCGCAAAATTCATGTCAATCCCCTCATAGGGACACCGTTCAATCACGCTGACAATCCAATAATCACTTACCCTGAAATCAATATTCGCTATCTTGAACAGCAAATCCGCTCCGTCTGCCAGTGTGGTGGACAGTGCGGCCAACAGGATACCGATTCCGATGCCGGCTGCCATATTTCTGGTAAACTCGCCAAACATGGCAATCACACTGGCATAAGCCATTCCAAGCATCAGCTGGACGCCGGCGTAGGCCAGACAGTTCTGCCAGAAAGTCTCTCCGATCCGCGCTGTCCCAACCACTGCCACACCGGTCAGCACTGTTGCCATGAGAATCCCCATATTCAGCGCCAGTGAAGCCGCCATAGATGAAATGAACTTCGCCGCAAAGACTTTGCTGCGGGAAATCCCCTTGCCAACCGTGTTCTTGACGGCACCGTTTGTGTACTCGCCAACCACCCATATACAGACAAAGATAGCGATAAATAAGGTCGAAAAACCTCCGCCTGCAAAAGTGTGAATCATCTGCATGATATTGAGAACATCCAAAATGCCCGTCGCCTCTTTGTCCTCTGCCGTCGGCTCCAGCACCGTAAATCCCATCGTCCCGCTCTCGATCTTTCCGCGCTCCACCTGGTCTTCCAGCCAAAAAGTCATCCAGATTATCACGATACAGACCAGTGCTGACAGCAGACAGATATAGAAAGCTTTGCTTTTCCTCCATTTATATAATTCCGAACTCAGTAAATTAAACATCCGAACCCCTCCATTTTCATACGAAACCTGCGCGTTATCCTCCATAATCAGATTCATGTCCTGTGGTCACTGCCCAGCAAATCCATGAAATACCCTTCCAGGTCCTGCCCCACAAGCATACTCTCACGCAGCGCGACGCCGCCCATGACAAAGGCATTGTTGATATTCTCCGCCTCATCATACCGCTCAAAGATGCGGATCACATGCCTGTCAGGCACATCATAATTGTGGATTCCAAAGCGATCTTCCAGAATTTTCGCCGCCCTGGCCGGATCATCCACCACAACCTTCTGACACCGCTTACACCTGTCCCCGAGCGTCTCCGCATCAAACTCTTCAATCAGGGCGCCGTCCCTGATAATCCCATATCTGGTCGCTATTTTTGACAGCTCTCCCAGAATGTGGCTCGATATTAAAATGGTAATCTGTCTCTCTCTGTTTAATTTTATCATCAAGTCGCGGATTTCCTTGATGCCTGACGGGTCAAGCCCGTTGATTGGCTCGTCCAGAACCAGAAAATCCGGATTCCGTATCAGGGATACCGCAATCCCCAGCCGCTGTTTCATTCCCATCGAAAAATTCCGCACTTTTTTCTTCCCGGCATCAGACAGCTTCACGAAATCCAGCATTTCCCGCGTGATGTTCTTCTCTGCTATCCCGAGATTCCTGCGCACGATTTCCAGATTATCCAGCGCTGTCATCCCCGGATAGTATCCCGGCTCTTCGACCAGACAGCCGATTCTCTTTCTCTGCAGCTCCACCCCGGACTGTGCGTCCTTTTTCCCGAACAGCTCGATTGCACCCTGTGTCGGTTTTGCCAGTCCGGTGACCATTTTCAGAAAGGTGGTTTTACCCGCGCCGTTCTTTCCGATCAGCCCATAGATATCACCTTTCCTGACATTCATGCTGACATTGTCAACTGCCTTGTGCTGCCCGAAAGTCTTTGTCAGGTTTTGTGTTCTCAATACATATTCCGCACTCATTTCTATATTTCTTTCCTTTCTTAATCCTATAGGATTTGTTTCGTTAGATTCAGTTTAACAAAGATTTTTTTAGAAATGATAGGAAAAGTATAAAGAAACTTTAAAGTTTTATTCATCTGTTTACTTCATCTTAAACCCAATCCCCCATACGGTCTGGATATAAGTCTCCCCGCTGTTTGCCTTTGCAAGCTTCTGCCGGATGTTGCTGATATGTACGTTGACTGCGTTGTCCTCGCCGAGATATTCCTCGTTCCAGACAGACTCGTAAATATTATTTCTGGTAAATACTTTCCCCGGATTCCGGATCATCAGTTCGAGAATCAGATACTCGCGCCGCGTAAGCGCGATTTCCTGTCCCGCCACAGTGACGCCAAACTCGTCCGGCTCCATCACAATGTCCTTGTACATCAGCTTTTTTCCGCCGCTCTCGTGCCGGTTTCCCTGTGCGTTTCTGCGCAGCACCGCCTCAAGCCGCGCCAGGAGCTCGTCCGTGTCAAAAGGCTTCACCACATAGTCATCCGCCCCCGCGCGCAGCAGCTCCACCCGGGTGCGCACATCGTCCTTTGCAGAGGCGACGATCACCGCCGTCCCCGCGTCAGCCTCCCTGATGCGCGCAAGGAGCTCCTCCCCCGTCATCCCCGGCAGCATCAGGTCAAGTATCACTGCGTCCGGCGCTTTTCTTTCCAGATAAATCAGCGCCTCCGTGCCCGAAAAGGCTGACTGTGTCTGATACCCCTGACTGCCTAACAGATCAGACAGCATACGGTTGATATCGTTGTCGTCCTCCGCGATCAAAATGAGCGGCGCCTGAAACTGCTGTACTCCCAGGTTAACCACCGTTTTCTTGTCCATTCCCATACCTCCCGATTACATTATATAACAGCCTGGCCGTTATGGCAATCTGGTATATAAGGACTTGACATTGACGCAGCGTCAACCTTTATAATAAAATAAAAGACTACCACTTTACACAGACGCCTTCTGCGATGAAATCACGCTCTGGCCTGTCACTGCAGAAGAGAGAAACGATAGGATACAATCATTATGGCATCATGGATCATTCATTTGAGAGTTGCACAGCAGCTCTATCAACAATTACATATTGAACCGACAGACTTATTTGTCCTGGGAAATATCGCACCCGACAGCGGTGTCCCGACTGCGGACGGCACAGGCTTTATCCCGGACGCGGCCATCTCCCACTTCCGTTCACTAGATGAGAACGGTATCAAGCGCATACACGAGGAACTGTTCATCGCACAGTATTTTGCGCCAAATCACCGCTCCTCATACACCAAAGAAGAATACGCCTTTTTCCTCGGTTACCTGACGCATCTGATCACAGACCAGCTCTGGGCGAGGGATATCGTCTATCCTGCCAAGGAAAAACAAAGTGCGCTGTTCCAAACCAACCGCGGGCTGTTCTGGCAGACAGTCAAGCGGGACTGGTACGACCTGGACTTTATGTATCTGAAAGCCAATCCCACATTTGAGGCATTCCGCATTTACCGCGAGAACACAAATATCAAAAACACATATGTTGATTTCTTCTCTGAAAATGCCTTTGAGGAGCGCAGACACTTTATTCTCGATTTCTACGCAGATGGCGTTGCAGACATTGTGGAACATGATACCTATCTGTCAAAAGAAGACTTAAATCGGTTTGTGCTTTCCTCCGCGGCGGAAATAGCAGACCGCATACGGCAAATCGGCTGACGCAGCCAGTTAATACAACTCAATCCGTCTCTGCCGTACGGCTGCTGACACGCAAAGCCCTATCCCCAGAGCCAGAAGAAACACGTCCATCACAGCCTCCATGCCGCAGAATCCACCGATCTGCCCACCTTGCCACAGCTCCCGCAAATAAAAGGCATTGGACAGCATCCAGCTTCCGGCCACAGGCCCCAGCACGACAAACAGCGGCAGTGCCTTCAAGAGCATCGGAATATAATTTCCACTATACCGTGAAAGAAACACTGTCAGAAATGCCGCTGCCATGGACAGAATCAAAATCAGTCCAGCCAGCACAATCAGATATGTCCCATAAGTCCAGTCAAACCATGGCGTCGCCCCGCCCCACAGGCTTTCCAGGCCACAATCCTTGAAAATCAACGGATTCTGCCGCAGAAAAGGAATTCCATACACCACCAGATTCACCACGGTAAGCACAAATGCCACGATGCATGCTGCCATCAGCTGTGTCCGCAAAACAGCTCTTCCGCAGCCGGAACTCCACTGCAGCGGGCGCGTCCTGCACAGGCGGTCACGCACCAGCGTCGGAGAGAGCACCAAGACAATGCTCAGCACACACCAGACCGCCAGATACCGCCCATATTCCCGCGTGGAATCATAGACACAGGTTGGCAGAAAACCGTATTTCTGCTCTGACTGCATCAGTTTGTCATCGCGCTTTATCATGGCATCTGTATAGCAGTCCGGCAGCTCCCTCTCATTGGCTGCACCGCGGTCCACCATATCATAGGAAGCGATAAACTGTTCCAATGCCTGAACCCTGTAATAGTTGGTTCCATTCATAATCTTCCAGCGCAGCTGCTCCTGTTCCATGTCCGCCACATTTCCCTTTGCTGCTGTCTGCTCCAGATATCGCTGTGTATATTCACAAAAGCTGTCATAATCCGCAATCCCTGCCTCCAAAGCCTCCGGCATCGCGAAAAGCCCCTGCCGGAAAACTTCCCTCTCATCCGCAAGCTGCACGTCAATCTCTGCGCGCCCGGAAGCATCCACTGTCACGCCATACTTAGAAGCCCACTCTGCAGACAGCGCAAACTCCGCCGCCGCATTCGATCCATTACAGAAATACTGAATATAAAATTCCGGAAACAGAAAATAATACACGATTCCCAACAATACAATTGCCGCTAAAATCCCCGGATTTACAATCTTTCGCAATTCCCAGCCTAAAATCCCCATTGCTCAATCTCCTTTTTACGATTTTCCCATAATAAAACTGTCCTGTCTCAGCTCACACAATATCCCTGCGCATAAAACACCTCAGTAATATCATGACTAAAATACAGCACACGATCAGATTAAACGCCACCGAGATCGTCTCCTGCCAGGGCAGAAATGTACTGATCCCGGACTCCGTAAACCACACATTCACACTGAGCCATACGGATGCCGGCTGCATCGTGGTGATAAAATAGAACCCCCACGCCTTGCACTGTGAGAACAGGCTTCCCAATCCCGTGCCACCGAACAGTACTATCGCAAGCGCCAATGCCGCGCCATAGATATTACGAAACACTATCGCGCACACTGCTGCCATCAGACCAAACACTACTACCAGCGCCGTGCCCAGCAATAACACTGCCACAAGATACTCACCCACCGTAAAGTCATGCCATGTTAAAAATGGACGGGTGTAGAGCATATCCGTCAGGTAATTGAACCTGCTGGACACACTGTCCTGCCACACTCCACTGTAATCCCACGTACCAAAATAGACCAGCAGCGTGATCACCGCCAGAAGAACATACAGCGCCACAGCCGACAACACTGCCGCCGCCAGCTTGTTCCACCACAGCTTCCGCCCTGTCCGGCTCGCACACACCTGTCCAGCCGTACAGTTCATCTGCTCATATCCCATCAGGTACAGAACCACAAGCATCGCACAGATGCCAGCCTCCGCAAGCACTGCGCGCACCAGCAAGCCAAAGAGGAACTGATGCGATTCATAAGTGGCATCACCCACATAAAAATCCAGTGCCGCGCCGCTTTCTGCAAGATGCTCCACACGCGGCTGCAAAAGCGCGTACTTCCTCTCCACCCAGCGGATTGCCACAGGAGATTCCTTCACAGTATCCGCATAAAACGCCGCCAGCTTCTCTGTATGATACCCTGCAAATACATTATCCTCCTCGCCCGCACTAAAACCAGATTCTTCCGCCCAAGCCCTCACCTGATCAAAATAATCCCGCTCATCACCCTGCCCAAAAATCAACAGAATATTAAACAGTAAACTCAACACGAAAAAAAACCACAGCGCGGGAATGCAGAATATTTTTTTCATCTCATACGCTGTCAGTCCCACGATAACTCCTTTCCTCAATTACAAATCCTTACTCCCCTGCCCGATCAGTAAACGCATCGGTCTATCGAATATGTTCACTTTCCCCCGCAGTATAAATCGCAAGAAATGCATCCTCCAAAGTCGGCGCGACAGCCACACCGGCTGATGGTGGCATATCTGACAAAATGCGCAGCACTGTCCCGTTTTCCCCCTGTCCCTCACTGAGAACATGCTGATGCGGTCTGAGCGGTACATCTGCTGGAACCTGAAAGATTTTTCCCCGAAAACGGCTGCATATCTGCGAAGGTGTGTCACAGCAAAGCAGCCTGCGGTCGCGCAGCATGATGATCTGTCCCGCGATCGTCTCGATATCCGACACGATATGCGTGGACAGGATCACGATACGCTCGTTTGCCAGCGCATGGATCAGATTGCGGAATCGCACCCGCTCCCCCGGGTCCAGGCCCGCTGTCGGCTCATCCAGTATCAACAGCTTCGGTTCGTTTAACATGGCGACCGCAATCCCCACCCGCTGCAGCATACCGCCAGAAAGCTTTTTTAACTTTTTATCTGCAGCGTCGGACAGCCCTACCAGTTCCAGCAGGCGGTCGATCCTCTGATCCGCCACCGCGCGCGTGAGCTTTTGCAGCGCAGCCGCATAGCGCATGAACTGGCGCGGCGTATAGTTCGGATAATACCCAAAATCCTGCGGGAGATATCCCAGAATCCCGCGGTAAGTCTCTCCCATGAAAGCAATGTCCTCCCCGTCCCACAATATCCTTCCTTTTGTCGGAAACAGCAGCGTTGCCAGCATTTTCATCAATGTGGACTTCCCGGCGCCGTTCGGTGCCAGCAGCCCATATACCCCCTGCGTGAATTCCAGGCTGATATCTTCCAGCGCAGTGAAATCACCATAACATTTTGTAACCTGTTCAACAGACAGCATAATTATTCTCCCTCCTGACAATTTCAATCCATTCATCGTTTCAGACATCCAGTCCCCTTCCCATTCTCTCACAGCGAAGCCTGAATATGTGATCTTCCTGATACCAGACAATATTCTCACAACAAAGCCTGAATATGCGATCTTTCTGATACCAGACAATATATCTGCGAAAAATATACCCCCCCTCCCGCTGCCGCAATAAGCAAAAACACATAGACCGGTATCTGCATCAGCCAGATTGACGCCGGCTCCCAGGTCACGGGAATCAGACTGAGTACAATCCACACAACCGGAACCAGCATGACTGCACGCATCCCCCACAGCCGCTGGCACAACAGCGAACCCCCGCCATACAGGAAAAGGGCTGAAAAAGCCACCGACAACATCCACACAAAGGACACCGCCTGTCCTGACAGGCTCCATAGCACTGTGCAGAGCAGAATACTTCCCACCACGGACACTGCTCCCAGCACCAGCATACGAAGTGCCATAATTGTCTGAAACGAAATACGCCAGGTCTGTTTCCACTCCAATGTCCGTGTCTGATATTCCTTCCACATCGTCAGAAAATGGGCCAGGGCATAAAAAGCCGGAGACACCATAAACAGGCAGGACGCCAGGTAAATCGTTCTGACCATCACCGCCGCTGCCGGAATCAGACAGACACACAGTACAAGCACTGCCAGAAAAAAGCAGTCGCCGACCCCAAAAAACAGCATGCGCAGTCCAACTGCATTCACCGTCCGGTATAACTCCCGCCAGATACTTTTTTTCTGCGGCATCGCTGTGTCAAGAATCCGCATGACAGCCCTGTTTTTTTCTTCCTCCGACGGTAAAATTCCTTCCCTATCATTCATATACCGAAAACTCCTTTCTGATTTTGTCAATCAAACGATAGTAGCGCGCCTTCACTGCTGCCTCCCGCTCTCCCAGTGTCTCCGCAATCTCGGGAAACGACTGCCCGGCATAAACCCGCAGCCGGAAAACCTTCTGCTGTTCCAACACCTGTCCGGACACATATTCCTCAATCTGCGCCAGCAGCATCCTGTCCTGTATGCGGGACACAAAATCATCATCCGCCGGAAATTCCAGCTCCTCCACCGGCTTTGCCGAAATCCGGGCTGTCTGCACTTTCCTGCGGGCGTCAATAATCTTGTTGTTTGCCACCGCATACAGCCATGTGCGGAACCGCGCCTGTCTGGGCTGATACCCTGGCAGGGAGCGCAGCACTGCCACAAAAATGTTCTGCGTCAAATCCATGGCGTCCTCCTTATTGCCCACCTGTCGGTACACAAAGCGGTATATCTCATCATAGTACGCCCGTATCAGGCAGTCTGCAGCTTCCCGCGACCCCTTGCGCTGAATCTGCCGAATCCATTTCTGCTCCTGCTCCACTCCCTCACCTCCATATCCTGTTTCTGTAAATCAAGAACGCCTTATTAAACGCCTTATTAAACGTTCTATTAATAAGAAACGACAGTATAGCACTTCAATTAGAAATTTCGCTTTCGGTCCTGCAAAAGCTTCCGTATATGGATTTTACAAAACCCGTAAGCAGAAATTTTTTATGTCGTTTCTTATATATTCGAATCTGATTTCCGTTTCGTTGCAAATTTTCTGAAAAACTTTTGTTGGAGACTATCAATTATATCCTTTTCATTGTATAATAGGTCGGTATCAATAGAAAGAAAATATAATTCAAATGTACTTTGTGAAATTTTTGATTGATGATATCAGGAAAACTTTCATGAATACATGAACGGAAAAGGAGATTTTTTATGGCACAGAATCCAGTTATTACAATTGAAATGAAAAACGGCGATCTCATCAAAGCAGAGCTTTATCCTGAAATCGCACCAAATACGGTAAATAATTTTATCAGCCTGGTAAACAAAGGCTACTACAATGGTCTGATTTTTCACAGAGTCATCAACGGCTTTATGATACAGGGCGGCTGCCCCGAAGGCACCGGAACAGGCGGACCGGGATACGCTATTGCAGGGGAATTTGCGCAGAATGGATTTGCGAATGACTTAAAGCACACTCCCGGCGTGCTCTCCATGGCTAGAAGCATGATGCCAGACTCCGCTGGAAGCCAGTTCTTCATCATGCACAAGACAAGCCCGCATCTGGACGGCGGTTATGCGGCGTTTGGAAAGGTGACAGAAGGCATGGATATTGTGGACAAGATTGCCACCACAAACACCGACTTTTCCGACAGACCGCTGGAAGATCAAGTGATGAAAAGCGTTACGGTTGATACGTTCGGCGTGGAATATCCGGAACCGGAGCGATGCTAAGGCATCACTCTGGTGCAGAGCTCCCCTATAAATATCTTAATCATGATTTAATGAGTGTTTCGTTTAACATTAAATTCGAATTCCATAGCAATTCATATATCTATGACAAACGAGGAGTGATCGTATGACACTAAAGGAACTTGAAATTGGAAAATCCGCCGTAGTAAAAAGCGTTGGTGGTGAAGGTGCACTGAGACAGCACTTTCTAGACATGGGTGTAATTCCCGGCGCAGAAGTCACTGTTATAAAGCTCGCACCAATGGGCGATCCGATTGAACTGCGCATTCACGGCTATGAACTTACGCTTCGTCTCGCTGATGCCGCACATATTACTGTAGAACCAATTATATCAAGTGTCAAATCTAAGACAAATGCACCCAAAAAAACGCTGCATCCTGGGTTAGGTGAGGAAGGCATTTTTCATCCGAAAGGCAGTGGTGATCCCCTTCCAGATGGAACAAAGCTGACCTTTGCACTGGTGGGTAACCAAAACTGTGGGAAAACCACTCTGTTTAACCAACTGACTGGCTCCAAGCAGCATGTAGGGAATTTCCCGGGTGTTACTGTAGACCGGAAGGACGGCGCGATACGCGGCTATTCTGACACAGAAATCACTGATCTTCCGGGTATTTACTCAATGTCCCCCTATACCAATGAAGAGCTGGTATCACGTGATTTCGTGCTAAATGACCACCCGAAAGGCATCATCAATATTGTCGATGCCACAAACATTGAGCGAAATCTGTATCTTACCATGCAGCTAATCGAAATGAATGTTCCCACTGTATTAGCGCTCAATATGATGGATGAAATGGCCGGTAATGGCGGAACAGTCGATGTAAACGCTATGGAATCCTTGCTTGGTATTCCTGTGGTTCCAATCTCGGCTGCCAAAAACCAAGGCGTAGACGAACTGATCAAACACGCTGTCCATATTGCCAAATATCAGGAAAAACCACTTCACCAGGACTTCTGCGACCAAAATGACAATGGCGGCTCTGTACACCGCTGCCTCCATGCAGTTGTTCATTTGATTGAAGACCACGCGTCACAAGCTGGACTTCCCGTCCGCTTTGCAGCCAGCAAAATTATTGAAGGTGACAACTTGATACTGGATCTTCTGAAACTCGATCAGAACGAACAGGAAATGTTGGAGCATATTATCCTTCAGATGGAAAAAGAGCGTGGGCTGGATCGCAGTGCAGCTATAGCAGACATGCGTTTTGCCTACATCCACAAAGTCTGTGACCAATGTGTCACCAAACCTCACGAGAGCAAAGAACACCTGCGCAGCCTAAAGCTCGATCATATCCTTACCGGAAAATACACTGCCATTCCAGTGTTTGTTGCAATTATGGGACTTATATTTTTCCTGACATTCAATGTGGTTGGTGCATGGCTGCAGGATTTGCTTGCCAGCGGTATTGAACTAATCACCAGCTTCGTTGATCATGCTATGACTGCTGGCAATGTAAACAATACGATTCACAGTTTGATTATTAATGGTATCTTTGAAGGAGTCGGCAGCGTTCTCAGTTTCCTGCCCATCATCGTAACCATGTTCTTCTTCCTCTCTATGTTGGAAGACAGTGGTTACATTGCACGCGTTGCCTTTTTTATGGACAAACTTCTTCGAAAGATCGGATTGTCCGGTCGCAGTATCGTACCAATGCTAATTGGTTTTGGCTGCACTGTACCTGCAGTCATGTCGACTCGCACTCTGCCCAGCGAACGTGACCGCAAGATGACGATTTTGCTCACACCATTTATGAGCTGTACTGCTAAGCTGCCTATTTACGCTTTTTTCGTCAACGCATTCTTTCCCCGTCAAGGCGGACTAATCATGACAGGCTTGTATTTATTCGGTATACTAATAGGAATCCTTGTGGCTCTCATTTTTAAGAAAACAATATTTAAAGGAGTAGCTGTTCCTTTTGTCATGGAGCTTCCTAACTATCGTATGCCAGGTGCCCGCAA
>CAMWXA010000024.1 GCA_947178035.1 uncultured Lachnospiraceae bacterium
GCGGTTCTGTTTGGTATTATGCATGCAAAGTGGGTGCAGTGAATTTATGTACTGCCAGTCGGAGCCGCACTTGGATATGTGGCAATCAAGAGCCGGTCAGTGATTCCGTCGATATTTATGCACTTATTTTACAATATGCTATCCTTTGTGGTAATATTGCTTCCTGAGTTCTGTCAGACAGGCATATTTGCCATAAGTACAGTGGTGGCGAGTGCGGTGGCAGTATGGATTATGGGTAGGACAGAGGATGCTTAGAAGCTGGAAAGAGAACTAATTTAGGAGAATAGATTATGGAGAATAGAAAACCAGATAAACGGACAAATCTTTTTGAGAGTGTGCCAATACCAAAGGCCGTCGCGGCATTGTGTGTTCCGACGGTCATTAGCTCGCTGGTGATGGTGCTCTACAATCTGGCGGACACCTATTTTGTCGGTATGATAAATGACCCTGTACAGAATGCGGCAGTGACGCTTGCAGGCCCGGTTTTGCTCGCGTTCAATGCCATCAACAATCTGTTTGGCGTGGGTTGTTCGAGTATGATGAGCCGTGCATTGGGACGAAAGGACTATGACACTGTGCACAGAACTGCCGCGTTTGGATTTTATTGTGCACTGGTCTGCGGCATGTTGTTTTCCCTCATCTGCACGGTCGGAAAAGTACCGCTTCTGTCACTTCTGGGGGCAGACGAGGTCACAACGCAGGCAACAGCCGCCTATATGAGATGGACGGTTACTTGCGGTGCAGTGCCGGCGATTTTGAATGTGGTTATGGCAAATATGGTGCGCGCTGAAGGCTCTGCATTTCATGCAAGTATAGGGACGATGAGTGGATGTCTGCTGAATATCATTCTGGATCCGATTTTTATACTGCCTTGGGGACTGAATATGGGGGCGGCAGGAGCAGGAATGGCGACCTTTATTTCTAATTGTGTGGCATGCATGTATTTCTTTGTATTATTATATGTTAGGAGAGAAAGCACTTATGTCTGTATCCGGCCTGGTAAGTTCTGCCTGAGAAGCGCAATTGTGCTCGGCGTGTTTGGTGTCGGAATTCCTGCATCCATACAAAATCTCCTGAATGTGACTGGAATGACAATCCTGAATAATTTTACTTCTGCTTTTGGTGCGGACGCAGTGGCAGCAATGGGAATTACACAGAAAATATACATGGTTCCAATGTATGTCTGCATGGGAATGTCGCAGGGCATCATGCCGTTGGTAAGCTACAACTATGCCAGCGGGAACCATAAGCGGATGAGAGCGGCGATTGTCTTTACGGGGGGAATTAGTATTGGATTTATCACAGCGGCATCTCTGTTCTTTTATGCGGGCGCCGAAGGCGTTGTGCGGTTCTTTATGGACAACGCATCGATCATTGCATATGGAATACGGTTTTTGAGGGGATTTTGTCTCGGATTACCTTTTTTGTGTATGGATTTTTTGGCAGTCGGTGTATTTCAGGCGCTCGGTTACGGGAAAAATGCACTTATTTTTGCCATTATGCGAAAAATCGTGCTGGAGATACCAGCGCTGTATCTGTTAAATCATCTAATTCCGCTGTACGGACTTGCCTATGCACAGTTTGCCGCAGAGTTTGTGCTGGCGATTGCGGCAGTAACAGAGCTGCTTTTGATATTTCGCAGGCTTGGCAGAAAAGCGGAGTATATTGAGGATGTATGAACCGGAAAGTTGAGGATTGAGGAATATGTTAGAATTAGGAAAAATACAGTCATTAATCATCGTGAAGGAATTGGATTTCGGCGTGTACCTGGGTGAGACGTGCAGCGCTTCCGTAGATGACAGAGTGCTGCTTCCCAAAAAGCAAGTACCACAGGGGAGTAGGATTGGTGATACCATAGAAGTATTTCTGTATAAAGATTCCAAGGACAGAATGATTGCGACGACAAACAAACCGAAACTCTGCCTAGGCGGGGTGGGGAAGCTCAGAGTCTCACAAGTGACAAAGATTGGTGCATTTTTGGACTGGGGGCTTGAGAAGGATGTTCTGCTTCCGTATAAAGAGCAGACGGCTAAGGTCAAGGAAGGCGATGTGGTTCTGGCGGCAATTTATGTGGACAAGAGCAGTCGTCTTGCAGCTACAATGAGGGTATATCGTTATCTGAAGCGGGGCAGCGATTACGGGAAGGATGCCATCGTGCACGGTACAGTGTATGAGATTCGGGAGGATATGGGGGCTTTTGTCGCTGTGGATGATCAGTTTTCCGCACTGATACCCAGGAGGGAGCTGTACGGTGAGATCAAGGTTGGCGATGTTGTCACGGCGCGTGTTTTTGATGTCAAGGAGGATGGAAAGCTCGACCTTAGCGTGCGTGAGAAGGCATATCTCCAGATTGAGAAAGATGCGCAGAAGCTGGTGGAAATGATGGAGGGTTCTGACAAAGCGCTGCCATTTACAGACAAAGCGGCTCCGGAAGAGATCTGGCGCAGGACTGGCATGAGCAAAAACGAATTTAAGCGGGCCGTGGGAAATCTATTAAAAAATGGAAAGATAGTCATCGAGGCGAATCAGATCCGTTTGCGGTCGTAAAACGAAAAACAGCCCAAAGGCTGTTTTAGGTCTTCTACACACTGATGTCAATGTTTGCACCGATATCTGGATTGACAGAGAGCTCCATAGCAGATGCATCGAGCATCTCAGTCATGGAAGCAGTGATCAGATCGGCCTGTTCCATGGATTTTGCAAGCATAGCAGTGCCGACATCAGTCAATAGATTTGTCTGAGCCATGCTCATTGAGAGAGACGGTATATCCATATTGTCAACCTCCTTACTGGATGTAGTTTTATGATGTATCTGTATCACATCCTGTTCAAACAGACACACGACTACAATGTATATTTCGGTAGAAATACTGGAAAGTTTAATGCGGGAAGAAACCTTTTTGACAGAGTCGAAGTTTTTTGTATAACTTGCATAAATACGTAAAAAGGAGTGCTTTTCGCAGGAACTTTTTCAAAATGCATAAAAAAGTTGTGGATAGGTATAGATTTATTTGTATAAATATATTAAAATAATAACAGAATGCGATGAAAAGTGTAGAACACATCAGTCATTTTTTGTGGATAATGTATAAGAAGGAGAGTGGCATATGATTTCAAATCAGATTATGCAGAATACCATCGAAGGAATCAAGGCAATCGCAAGAGTTGAACTTTTTGTGGCTGATATCGATGGTAAATTGGTGGCTTCCACCAAAACGATCGGAAACAGCTTTGAAAATTCAGTACTAGAGTTCGTAAAATCTGCCGCCGACAGCCAGGAGATACAGGGGTGCCAGTTCTTTAAGATCTATGATGACCAGCAGCTTGAGTATATTCTGATTGCCAACGACGCAGGCGAGAATGCTTACATGGTGGGGAAGATGGCGGCATTTCAACTGCAGAATCTGATGGTGGCGTACAAAGAGCGCTTTGACAAGGATAATTTTATCAAAAATCTGCTGCTGGACAACTTACTGCTGGTGGACATCTACAGCCGCTCTAAGAAGCTTCACATCCAGACTGATGTAAAACGTGCAGTTTTGATCGTGGAATCCCAAAACGGAAAGGATACCAACATACTTGAGAAGGTTCGCGAGAATTTCGGACAGAATGGCAGGGACTTTGTGACAGCAGTCGACGAGAACAATGTGATTGTTGTCAAGGAAATTTCGGACAATGAGTCGAATCGCGACATCGACAAGTACGCGAGAGCGATCGAGGACAGTCTCATCAAAGATGGCATCAAGGATGTGCATATTTCCTATGGCACGAATGTCAAGGAGATCAAGGAGGTCAGCCGTTCTTATAAAGAGGCAAAGATGGCGCTCGATGTGGGAAAGATATTTTTTGCGGAGCGCGATATTATTGCGTACAGCGAGCTTGGCATTGGACGTCTGATTTATCAGCTGCCAATTCCGCTCTGTAAGATGTTTATTAAAGAAATTTTTGGCGGCAAGAGTCCGGACGATTTTGATGAGGAGACACTGATTACGATCAATAAGTTTTTTGAGAATTCCCTGAATGTGTCAGAGACTTCAAGGCAGCTGTTTATTCACAGGAATACGCTTGTCTACAGACTTGACAAGCTCCAGAAGAGCACAGGTCTCGATCTGCGGATATTTGAGGATGCGATCACATTCAAGATTGCGCTGATGGTAGTGCGGTATATGAAATATATGGAATCATTTGAATATTGATTACGTAATGGCTCTGAGGAGTCAAAGAACACAGCATAAGGTTTTCTGAATTATCAGAAGATGGATAGACAATGGTTAGAGGATTAATATATAGGAGTGAAATTAGATATTGAAAACGACAAGGACAAGAAGACGCACAGGCGCTGGCACGGCAGATAAGGCAATAATACTAGAGCATGTGAGTAAGGCATACACAGTGGGAGTGCCGGCATTAAATGATGTCACACTGCATATAAATAAAGGAGAGTTTGTGTTTATTGTAGGAGACAGTGGTTCGGGAAAATCAACCCTGATCAAACTGCTTCTCCGGGAGCTTTTGCCTACATCGGGAAGGGTGATCGTGAATGGTACAGATGTGGGCAGGCTTAAAAGGCGCCAAATACCAAAGTTTCGGAGGAGCCTCGGCGTTGTGTTTCAGGACTTTCGACTGTTGAAGGACAGGAATGTCTATGAAAATGTCGCTTTTGCACAGCGCATTATCCAAATGCCAAACAGGGAGATTCGCAGGAATGTACCTTCGATTTTATCGACAGTAGGGCTGGCAGGAAAGTATAAGGCAAGACCTAAGCAGCTTTCCGGCGGGGAGCAGCAGCGTGTGGCACTTGCAAGGGCGCTCGTAAACAAGCCGCAGATTTTGCTTGCAGATGAGCCGACAGGAAATCTGGATCCTAAAAACTCGTGGGATATTATGAACCTGTTGGAAAAAATAAATAATAATGGAACCACTGTTCTGGTAGTTACACACAACCGTGAGATTGTGAATGCTATGCAGAAAAGAGTTATTACAATGAAGAAAGGCATCATTGTCAGTGATGAGGAAAAAGGTGGTTACATCGATGAGGATTAATACATTATTTTACTGTATATGGCAGGGAATACGAAATATTTTTAAAAATAAATGGTTCACACTGGCATCGGTGGCAACCATTTCCGCGTGTTTGTTTTTGTTTGGATTGTTTTATTCGATACTCACGAATTTTCAGCATATAGTGAGAAATGCGGAGAAGGAGCTGTGTGTCAGCGCGCTTCTCGAATCGGGGATAAGCGATGAACGTGTGGCAGAGATTCGCGGCATGATTGTTCGAAGGACGGAGGTCAGCAAGGTAGAATTTATGTCTGCAGAAGAGACATGGATACAGTTTGCTGAGGAAAGTAATTTTGGGGATATCAGTATTTTTACAGAAAATCCTCTGGAAGATTGTGCACATTTTGATATTTATTTGAGTGATGTGTCCATGCAGCCGACACTGGTGTCCTATCTGGAATCCGTCGAGGGGATCCGGAAGGTGAATCAGTCTTTCCTGACAGCACAAGCGCTCACCGGGGTGAATGCGATTATCGGCTATGTATCTATAGGAATTATTGTGATATTGTTTCTGGTGTCGATCTTTTTGATCAGCAATACCGTTTCCATTGGTATTTCTGTCAGAAAAGAAGAGATACAGATTATGAAATATATTGGTGCGACCGATTTTTTTACAAGGGCGCCTTTTGTGATTGAGGGGATTGTGATCGGACTGATCGGTTCCTTTGTGCCATTGATTGGCGTATACTTTATCTACAATGAGGCGATGATGTATGTGGCGAGGCGCTTTCCGTCACTGTCACAGCTTTTTGCGTTTGTGCCAGTGGAGTCTGTGTTTGCAAATCTTGTGCCAGTGTGCGTGGGATTGGGTGTGGGCATCGGATTCATTGGAAGTTTTACCACTGTGAGGAAACATCTCAGTGTTTGATGATATGGAGAAAATGACTACGAAGATACGAAATAGGTACAAGAGTATTTAGAAAGGTAAGAATTTATGCGGCGTGAGCAGTATCATAGGAAATCAGTAAAAAGGATGGCATTGTTTTTGGCAGCGGCAGTATTTGTGACAGCTATATTTGCGAACATGCATTCTTTTGTGAGCCGGGCGGACAATGTGTCAGATTTAAAAAAAAGTATTGAACAAAAACAGCAGGAGATCAAGGATGCACAAAATGAGAAAAAACAGCTTCAGTCAGGGCTTACCGATGTAAAATCGATTATCAGCGAGCTAGAGCAGACGAAGAAAGATCTTGCGGCATATGTCACCCAGCTGGACGCGAATCTGTCCGCAGTACAGTCCAGAATAGCAGAAATAAGAGAGATGATTACACAGAAGGAGGCAGAGATCACGCAGACAAAAGCTGAGCTGGACGCAGCGGTGGCAAGAGAGGAATCACAGTATGAGAATATGAAGGCGCGCATTAAGAGCATGTATGAGCGCGGTGATAATTTCTATTTTGAGGTGATACTGAATGCGGCATCTTTTGCGGATATGATAAATCGCGCAGATTATGTGGAGAAGGTTTCCGCGTCTGACCGGAATATACTAGAGGAGTTTCGGACGACAAGAGAATACGTGGAAGTTTGCAAGGCACAGCTGGAAACGGAGCAGGAGCTTTTGGAGGAGGCAAAGAAGAACGTCGAGGAGGAAGAGGCGTCTTTAGAGAGTCTGATCGCACAAAAAGAGGCAGAGATTACAGCATATGAGGCAGATATCAACAATCGTGAACAGCTCGTGAAGGAGTACGAGGCGGAGATTGCAGCGCAGGAGGCAGAGATTAAGGAGATGGAGAAAGCTGCCAGTGCATTGCAGACGCAGCTGGAGCAGGCAAATGGGCAGAAAAAGACATACGATGGTGGTATGTTTGCATGGCCAGCGCCATCTTACACACGCATTTCGGATGATTATGGCTATCGAATCCATCCGACGTTAAACGTGCAGCAGTTTCACAATGGCGTGGATATGGCAGCACCGGGCGGCTCACCGATTCTGGCCGCGTATGATGGCACAGTGGTGGCAGCAGCGTACAGTTCCACGATGGGAAATTATATTATGATTGACCATGGCGACAATCTGTATACAATCTACATGCACGCGTCGAAGCTCTATGTCTCACAGGGAGTAGAAGTTGTGAAGGGACAAAAGATAGCGGCAGTCGGTACGACAGGACGGTCGACAGGAAATCATCTTCATTTCAGTGTGCGGTTAAATGGAAGTTATGTGAATCCATGGAATTATTTAAAGTAAGTGGAAAAAGAAAGGCATAAGAATGCAGAACCAATATTCAAGTGGCAATAACAGGGTAGAGAATCAAATAAATTATTCCGTGCAGAAAGAAAAGAAGCAAAAGCCAGGCACGAGATATTATCTTCTTGGAATGATAACCGGAATTTTGGTAACGATAGCAGTTACACTCGGGACAGCGGGAATGGTGCGTTTTTATCAGGCAGTTTTGCCGGACAGCCGTGGAAACGCTGCTTTGGGGACACAATCGGGAGAGACCGGTAGTATTACAGATGCAAGTGTAGAGAAAAAGCTTGCTGTATTGGAGGATACGATTGGAAAATATTTCTGGAAGGATGTGGAGGAAGAGACCCTTCAGGATGGGCTTTATAAGGGGCTGCTCAACGCACTGGACGATCCGTACAGTGTCTACTATACGAACGAGGAACTGATTGCGCTGCAGGAGCAGACAGAGGGAATTTATTACGGAATTGGTGCGTATATTCAGGATGGAGAGGCAGGCTATGCACAGATTAGCAGGGTGATTAAGAATACTCCGGCTGAGGAAAGCGGTCTGATGCAGGGAGACTACATTTATAAAGTTAACGATGAGGATATGCAGGGCAAGGACAAATCGTATGTTGTGAGTAAAATTAAAGGAGAGGAACATAC
Organism: uncultured Lachnospiraceae bacterium; assembly: GCA_947178035.1. GTDB lineage: Bacteria > Bacillota > Clostridia > Lachnospirales > Lachnospiraceae > COE1. The sequence continues at coordinate 7,898 of CAMWXA010000024.1, forward strand.
GTATGTCACACTGACTGTTATTAGAGAGAGCGCTGCAGAACCGCTTGACATTAATGTGGAGCGCCGAAAGATTGAGAGTCCAACCGTTGAGTATGAGATGTATGAAAATGGCATGGCGTACATTCAGATCACAGAGTTCGACTTAGTGACAACTGGACAGTTTGAGAGTGCATACAATCAAGCAAAAGCGGAAGGTATGAAAGGATTGATAATTGATCTTCGAAGTAATCCAGGAGGAAATCTTTCTACGGTCTGCGATATTGCCCGCATGCTTCTGCCCAAAGGCATGATTGTATATACAGAGGATAAATACGGAAAGCGCGAGGAGTATACTTGCAGGGGAGATAATAAGATTGAGGTTCCGCTTGTCGTGCTCACAAATGGCTACAGCGCGAGTGCTTCCGAGATTCTTGCAGGTGCAGTTAAGGACTACGGAATTGGTAAGCTTGTGGGAACTACGACGTTTGGGAAGGGAATTGTTCAGAAAGTGATTAATTTGTCAGATGGATCAGCCATTAAGCTTACAGTGAGCAGTTATTTTACCCCAAATGGGAACAATATTCACGGGATTGGCATTGATCCGGATGTCGAAGTACCATTTGATGCAGAGCTTTATCAGAATGGCACTGACAACCAGCTTGAGAAGGCCAAAGAAGTATTGGCTGAAATGATGCAATAAAATGAGATGAATGCCCTCAGAAGTAGGAATTACTTTTGGGGGCTGTTTTGTGCACGCTGCTGGGATAAGAGTGGGGAGCGTATCAGGGACACTATTATGAGGAAAGTAAGAGGAATCGTGGTATGACAATGCTGGATTTAAATGGAAAATGGGAATTGCGAAGTGAAAGGGGAGAGCCGCTCTGCCCTGTGGAGGTGCCGGGAACCGTGATATCGGGACTTTATGCGGCGGGAAAGATTGAGAATCCTTATTATCGGGAAAATGAGTATGCAGTTCGAGAGCTGTTTTGGAAGGATTATCAGTTTGTGCGCAGATTTGTGGTGGATCAGGAGTTATTGAAACAGGAAGAGCTGAACCTGGTCTGCAGGGGACTGGATACGCTGGCACAGATTTGTATGAACGGCAGAGAACTGGCCTCTGCGGACAACATGCACCGCACATACAGATTTCCTATTAAGGAATATCTTCATGAGGGTGAGAATGAGATATGCATCACATTTCGCTCCGTGCTGAAGTTCATAGAGCAATATCCATATAAAGAAAACAAGACGATTCGGTATGTTCCCTGTGGGGCGATGAAGGGAAACCAGCTGGTTCGCAAGGGGCATTCCATGTTTGGATGGGACTGGGGTCCACAGCTTGTGGATGCCGGTATCTGGCGTGACATCTATATTGAGGGAAACAGCAGTGTCAAAATTGAAGATGTGAGAATCAGGCAGATTCATGAAGCGGATGGAAGCGTCCGTGTCAGAACGACGATTGCATTGTCCGGGGCTGTGGATTTTGGACATGCGGGATGCGCAGTCACTATGACGCTGGCGGAAAAGAATGGCAGAGCCGAAACTGCGGAAGCTGCCACAGTTATGGCAAGGCACATTGATGAGGTATCAACGAAAAATTGTTGTGAAGATAGTTACGAGGCAGAGATTGTTGTAGAGAATCCGAAGCTCTGGTGGCCGAATGGTTATGGAGAGCAGCCATTGTACCGGCTCACAGTATCTGTTGTCTCAGACGAGAATGAGAAGGGACAAACAGTACAAAAGACAATCGGCCTGCGCACATTGACCGTCAGCCAGGAGGCGGACGAGTGGGGAAATGAGTTTGCCTTTATTGTAAATGGAGTGAAGATTTTTGCAAAAGGCGGCAATTACATTCCAGAGGATGCAGTTTATCCATGGATTAAGAGAGAGCGGCAGGAATATCTGTTAAAGTGTTGTGTGCGTGCGAATTTTAACTGTGTCCGTGTTTGGGGCGGCGGCTATTATCCGTCTGACGATTTTTATGATATGTGTGACGAATATGGCCTGATTGTGTGGCAGGACCTGATGTATGCGTGCAATGTGTATGATGTGACAGATGATTTTGCGGCGACAGTCAGGCAGGAGACGATGGACAATGTGCGGCGGCTCCGGCATCACGCGTCACTCGGGCTATGGTGCGGCAACAACGAGATTGAGTCGGCATGGCATCACTGGGGTGACTTCCAGAATGAATCCATGTATCTGCGCGCAGATTATATTAAATTGTTTGAGGAGATTCTTCCCAAGGCCTTGTGTGAGGAAGACGATGTGACCTTTTACTGGCCGTCGTCCCCGTCATCAGGCGGATGTTTTGACGATCCGGACTCTGACAGGCGCGGCGATGTGCATTATTGGGATGTGTGGCACGGACAGAAGCCATTCAGTGACTACCAGAAATATTATTTCCGCTTTTGTTCTGAGTTTGGCTTTCAGTCGTTCCCTTGTCTGAAAACAGTGGAGAGCTTTACGGAGCAGCGGGATAGAAATATCTTCTCAAAAGTGATGGAGAGCCATCAGAAGAATGATTCCGCGAATGGAAAGATACTCTATTATCTCTCGGAAAATTTCAGATATCCGAAGGATTTCAAGAGTCTGCTCTATGTGTCCCAGATTTTGCAGGGGATGGCGGTCAGGAGCGGCGTTGATCACTGGCGGAGAAACAGGGGGCGCTGCATGGGGACACTGTACTGGCAGGTTAACGATAACTGGCCGGTGGCTTCGTGGGCGGGCATTGATTACTATGGACGATGGAAGGCGCTTCACTATATGGCGGCAAAATTTTACGCGCCTGTCGCAGTGAGTATACAGAAGACGAAGGACAGTATCGGCGTTTATCTGGAAAATGAGACGTTTGCGGCACAAAAATGCAGTGTGGTACTGCGCGTCCGCGACATGAAATTTCGCGTGATAAAAGAATGGAAAGCAGACGCACAGACAGATGCGCTCAGCGCGGGAGAGCTGATCAACTGCCCGTTCCAGGCAGAATTTGTTGACACGGGATTTGCAGACGCGGAGAATCTGTTTCTTGAGGCGGAGGTGGTTCTTGCGGACAAAGCGGTATTGACGGACACAGAGACGTTGATGCCATACAAGTATCTGGAGCTGCCAAAACCACATTTTACGACAGATGTTACCGAGTTGGAAGACAGCTTTGAGATTACAGTGCGCAGTGATGGGTTTGCGCCGTTTGTCGAGATGGATTTTGCGGATGCGGATGTCATTTTCAGCGATAATTTCTTTACGATTTCCAATGAGAAACCAGTGATAATCAGACTGGACAAGGGAGATATCATGTGCGGAAGTTTTGCGGACGCGGCAGATTTGAAGGCGCGGCTGGTGCTGACGACAGTTGTGGATACATTTTGAACAAATAAGAAATACTATTCTAACGCTGTCAATGCAGCAGAGATGGAGTATTTATAAGGAATAATCAGTATGTCAAAGATTACAAACGAGACAATCAATCATGCGATTGACTACATTTTGCAGCATATTAATGAGGAGCTGTCGGTTGATGATGTGGCGGCGCACTGTCATTTTTCAAAATATTATTTCAGCAGAATGTTCAAGGAGGCGACGGGTGAGAGCGTCTATGCGTTCATTAGGCGGCTGAAGCTGGAGCAGAGTGCATTTCGTCTGAAAGTGGAGCCGGAACGGACAGTGACGGATATTGGCTGTGAATTTGGCTATAGTCCGTCAAATTACAGCTGGATGTTCCGGCAGCGGTATCGGACCAATCCGGTAAATTTCCGCAGGAACGTTGGGCAGGCGACCATAAGGCACGCTTTTATGCATATGGATGCGGCGGGAAGGCAGACCGAAGAACTGGCCTTGTCTGACCTGCAAAGAGGAGATGGGCAGGATCCGAATGCATATGGCTGTCTGGAGACTTTTGAGGAGTGCAATCGAAAGATTGTGATTAAGAATCTTCCGGATTATTTTGTCCTGTACGAGCGGAGAATTGGCAGTTACCACAATCTGAGCGGACAGTGGGGCGAATTTATGGCGAAATATCAGGAATATGTGACGGCGGATACACAGTTCCTGGAGCGGACTTTTGATGATCCTGTCATCACGGACACAGATGGATGTCTCTATGATATCTGCATGAGCGTGGACAGAAGTGTTTCGCTGGAAAACACCTGCACCATAGAGGGCGGAAAATGTGCTGTGTATCCCTACAAGGGGCTCGGAAAACATATTTATGCGGCGTATCAGACCATATTTACGGTGTGGCTGCCGCACACCCCCTACGAACTGGATTACCGCAGTGGTTTTGACATTTATCATCTGGTAGACAATGAATCCGGATACATGGAACTGGACATCTGTATGCCGCTAAAGGATCTGTAGAAAGAGCAAGAATTCAGAAGTTTCTATTAGATGCTCCTACTATAATGGAAGATATCAAAAGCAGCAAAATGTTTTTAGAAATAATTTCGTGTAGGAGGAGATTTTTATGGATTTAGCGAACATCAGAGAGAATACAGTGGGGATGATACTGCGGTTTTCCATTCCGGCCATTATCGCGATGGTGCTGACTTCACTGATCACGGTTGTGGACGGGTTTTTTATCGGAAACTATGTCGGTGAGGAGGGGATTGCGGCCGTCAACCTGGGACTGCCAGTCATTTACCTGTTTTTGTCCGTTGGCTTGATGGTATCAGTCGGCGGTGTCGCAATTGCCGGAATGGCATTGGGTGCGGGGCGCATAACGGAGTGCAATCAGGTTTTTCGCCAGACGATTGCGACTACAACGGCATTCTCCGTGTTGACAGGAGTGCTGGTAGCACTGTTTTTTGAGCCGATGCTGGATATTCTGGGGGCTGCCGGTCAGGTGCGGGAATACTTCAAAATCTATTATGGGATTCTGCTGCTGGAGCTGGTTGTGATGGTGGTCAATTCGTCCTTTGGCATGTTTATCAGAGGAGAGGGAAACCCACAATATTATATGAAGGTCAACATTGTGAGTGTCCTGACAAATATTGCGTTGGATTATTTATTTGCAGTCGTTCTTCATACCGGGATTGCTGGAATTGCAGCTGCGTCCTTTCTTTCTGCGATGATTTCCTTTGTAATGATTCTGCACTTTTTTAGGAAAAAGGCAAAAGTGTATCGTATGGGAAGATTTTCTTTCTCGGCTGCAGTGTTAAAAAGGACGATATGCAACGGAAGCTCGGAGTTTATCGGTGAGATGTCGACCGGGATTGCCATGTTTGCCTACAATTATGTGATTATGAGAAGAATCGGTGTCGATGGTGTCACGGCGTTTACGATTGTGGGCTATGTGTCCTATGTGTTCAGCATGATTGTCATAGGGTTCGGACAGGGATCGAGTCCGTTGATCAGTTTCAGCTTTGGCGCAAAAGAGCCCGGACTTGCCAAAAAGATACGGAAAAGGACAAACAGACTGGTCTTTACAATCGGCGCATTGACCTTTATCGTTATGATGATACTGTCTGGGTGGTACAGCGGGCTGTTTGTGAAAAATGATACGATTCGGGAAATGGTGCGGTCTGGCATGATGATTTTTATGGTTTCCTTTTTCTTTTCAGGAATCAATGCAATCACATCATTTTATTTTACATCGATCGGAAAAGCGCTGGAATCGGCTGTGATATCCTTGTCGAGAGGACTTGTGGTGCTGCTGATCTGCATCTTTGTGCTTCCGGCGTACTTCGGCATGACAGGAGTGTGGCTCGCTGCGCCAGTGACAGAAATCATCACGATTTTGATTAGCGGTGCGGCAGTGCATATTGATTAAAATTTTTAGGGAGGTGGAATCATGCCAGTAATGGCGGTTATGATAGGAATTCAGGCAAGTGGTAAAAGCACATTCTGCAGGAGTGATTTGTCTGCGTATGACAGAATCAATCTGGACACACTGCACACGCGGAACAGGGAAAATATAGCCATTGATGAGGCGTTTCGTTTCCAAAGGGATATGGTCATTGACAATACGAATCCGACTGCGGAGGACCGCAAAAAATACATATTAAAGGCAAAAGAAAATGGATACAGAATCGTTGGCTATTTCCTGCAGTCGCGGATACAGGACTGCATTGCCCGCAATGAATTGCGGGAGGGAAAGGCAAAGGTTCCCGTGAAGGCAATTGCGGCGACTTCAAAGAAACTGGAAATGCCATCATACGATGAGGGATTTGACGAATTATATTTTGTGAGGATTACGGACACAGGTACAGTGGTTGAAAAATGGAGAGAATGATGCGAAGAGGGGGGAGCAGAATGAACTTTGATGAATTAGATCAGAAGATGCGTGTATATGAGCAGTCGTTGGACCAGATTCTTTTGCCGGAAATATATATGGTGGCAAGGCTGGACGGCAGAAGCTTCACAAGGCTTACAAAAGAAATCTGCAAATTTGAGGCGCCGTTTGATGTGCGGTTCCGGGATATGATGGTGCATACGGTCGAGAGACTGATGGACTGCGGTTTCCGCATTGTATACGGATTTACGGAGAGCGATGAGATTTCGCTATTGTTCGCTGTGGGGGAAAATGCATTTGGAAGAAAAGTCCGCAAATACAATTCCACACTGGCAGCGGAGGCGAGCGCCGCTTTTTCATTGGAGCTTGGAAGGGCAGCTGTGTTTGACTGCAGAATGGTGCCGCTGCCCACGATAGAGAGAGTACAGGACTACTTTCTGTGGAGACAGGAAGACGCACACCGCAATTCGTTGAACGCACACTGTTACTGGATGCTCAGAAAAGAGGGAAAATCAGTGCAGGAAGCCACCAGAGAGCTGGAAGGCCAGTCAGTAAGCTTTAAGAATGAACTCCTTTTTTCCAGAGGGATCAATTTTGACCAGCTTCCGTCGTGGCAGAAGAGAGGCATCGGCATTTGGAAAGAGCAGTACGAGAAGGAAGGTTATAATCCTGTGACGGGAAGTCGTGAGACAGCGGTCAGAAACCGGCTGAAAGTTGAATATGAACTTCCGCTGGGGGAAGCGTATGCGAAAATGATTTCAGATTTCATTACATGATGGGATAAGGATTGAATATACAGAAGACGTTGCTGCGAATAGATGGATTCTAAGATATCTATGTGGTTACTGTTTATTGTCTACATAAATTATGCAAAAGAAGTGTATGTTAATAGGGTACAGAATTGTTTGAGCATTGCTTTTTAGAGTTACAATTCACACTTACGCCAGTTTTATCGGCATACAAGCTATTGAAGTGTGAATTATAACAGATTTTGCAGACAAAATGCTAAAGGGAAAAAGCGAATGCTTTTGGCATTTTGGCGCATGATTCCCGCTGCTTTGGTGTGGGTGTGAAAAGGAACCTTTTTAGAAACTTTTCACAAAGAAATCACAAAGATTATGTTGATTTATAACCCTTTAATCTCTATAATGATAATTGCGATTAAGTTACACAGGCAGATATTTTGAGCCTTTTATCAAATAGAAAGGATACAACAGGAAAATGGACAATAATCAGGTCAACAATTACGACAACAATTCCAACCGCGGCAACGGAGGACCGGGAAATGGCGGCAGCGGCGGGAATGGGAACAACAATAACAATGGAAAAGACCCGAAAAAGCAGAGTATTATCATTATGATTACTGCGGCAGTGCTGTCTCTGCTCTGCATCAGCTATTTTACGCGCGCAGTGTCGGGTGCCACAACAGTTGAAATCTCATATAACAAGTTTATTGAGATGGTGGAAGACGGAAAGATTGAGTCAGTAAAGATTGAGTCGAGCCAGCTTGAGATCACGCCGGTCTCCGATGTGCAGGATAGTCAGAATCCGAACAGCCTGCTGGCTTCAGCGGTCAGGGTGACTTATGTGACAGGGAAGGTGGAGGACGACGAGACGCTCACGCAGCGGCTGCTCGACGCGGGTGTTGAAGTCCGTGGAACAGTTCCGGACGGATCCGGTATTATCCTGTCGCTTTTATATTATATTGTGCCGATTCTATTGATGTGGGGCTTGTTAAGTCTGCTCTTTCGGAAGATGACAGGCGGAGGCGGCGCCTTCAGCATGGGAAAGAGCAATGCAAAAGTATATGTACAGAAGGAGACCGGGATTACCTTCCGGGATGTCGCGGGTGAGGATGAGGCAAAAGAGTCTCTGCAGGAGGTGGTTGATTTCCTGCACAATCCGGGCAGATATGTGAAAATTGGTGCAAAGCTTCCGAAGGGTGCACTTCTTGTAGGACCGCCGGGCACAGGCAAAACGATGCTTGCAAAAGCAGTGGCAGGAGAGGCGAAGGTTCCGTTTTTCTCACTCGCTGGTTCGGATTTCATCGAATTGTATGTCGGTGTCGGTGCATCGCGTGTGCGTGATTTGTTTAAGGAAGCAGAGAAAAATGCGCCGTGCATTATTTTTATCGATGAGATTGATGCGATTGGGCGCAGCCGTGATTCGAAATATGGCGGTGGAAACGAGGAGCGCGAGCAGACGCTCAACCAGCTGCTCTCCGAGATGGACGGTTTTGACGGCAAGAAGGGTATCATTATCCTTGCCGCGACAAACAGACCGGAGATTCTAGACAAGGCGCTGCTTCGGCCAGGGCGTTTTGACAGGCGTATTATTGTGGATAAACCGGATTTGAAGGGGCGTGTCAATATATTGAAGGTTCATGCCAAAGATGTGCTGATGGACGAAACCGTTGATCTTGACGCGATTGCGCTTGCGACCAGCGGTGCTGTCGGTGCCGACCTTGCCAATATGATCAACGAGGCAGCGATCAATGCGGTTAAGGAGGGCAGAGAGTTTGTCAGCCAGAAGGACTTGTTCAATGCGGTGGAAGTGGTGCTTGTCGGCAAGGAGAAGAAGGACCGCATTATGAGCAAGGAGGAGCGCAAGATTGTCTCCTATCATGAGGTTGGTCATGCGCTGATCAGTGCCTTGCAGAAAAATTCCGAGCCGGTGCAGAAGATTACGATTGTCCCGCGCACGATGGGAGCTTTGGGCTACGTTATGCACGTCCCGGAAGATGAGAAGTATCTCAACTCCAAGGATGAGCTGCACGATATGATTGTAGGACTGCTGGGAGGACGTGCGGCAGAGGAGATTGTCTTTGATACGGTCACGACAGGTGCGTCCAATGATATCGAGAAAGCGACAGGTATCGCGCGCTCGATGATCACGCGGTACGGCATGAGTGAAAAGTTTGGTCTGATGGGATTAGAGACTGTCGAGAGCCAATATCTGGAAGGCAGGAGTTCGCTGAACTGTGCAGATAATACGGCAGCAGAGATTGATACGGAAGTCATGAATATGCTCAAAGCGTGTTATGAGGAAGCCCTTGGACTGCTTCGCGAGAACCGCGATGTGATGGATCAGATTGCCGCGCACCTGATTGAGAAAGAGACGATCACTGGCAAGGAATTTATGCAGATATACCGCGAGGCGAAGGGACTGCCTGAGCCCGAGGAGAAGAGGGACGAAATCGAGACAGAAGAGAAATCGAAAGAGGTCAATACAACAAAGGATGCGGAGCATAAAGAGGAAGTGCGGATACCCTCGCCGGAGGAGCTGCGGGAAGGGATACCACAGCCGACATATACATCACAGCAGCAGGAAAATAAGTGGAGTATGCCGCCGGCATATGACTGGAATCCAGCGCAGCTGCAGCAGAATCCGGGACAGCCGCCGCAGAGTCAGCAGCAGTACCAGAATCCCTATCAAAATCCACAGCAGGGATCTGTACCACAGAATCTGCCACAGCAGTACCCGCCGCAAAATCCGGGACAGCCGCCGCAGAATCCACAGCAGTACCAGAATCCATATCCGTACCAGAATGCGCAGCAAAACAGATATCCATACCCGCCGCAGAATCCGCTGACACCACAAAATGCGAACCTGCCAGAAGATAATGGCAGCAATGGAGAGACTTCCCGTTTCGGTTCTGTGTGGGATAGAAATGTGAACGGCAGCCGCGATCATGGGAATCAGAACAGTGATAACAGATGGTAGGATTAGTATGTAGAGGGAGTACACATGGAAGCGTGTACTCCCTCTATGTGCACAGCCCATACCAAAAACATGCTTTGGAGAAAAAAGATACTATGGTGTCTGATTATGGGAAAGGGGATGTGAAGATGAAAATAGAAGAACCTGCAGTAAAAGGAGCAGATATCGAGGAAGTAAAGAACAGGGATACAGAGGAAACGGAGTCCAAATCCACTGAGTTTGACGTGAAAGAGGAGCTTCGCAAACTTCCCAATAAGCCAGGTGTGTATATCATGCATGATGTGGATGACACCATTCTCTATGTGGGAAAAGCAAAGAATCTGCACAACAGGGTTCGCTCTTATTTTAAGGAAAATATCGGGCGCGGGCCGCAGATCGACAAGATGGTTTCCCTGATTGCGCGGTTTGAGTACATTGTGACAGACTCCGAGCTTGAGGCATTGGTTCTGGAAAATAATCTGATCAAAGAATATTCGCCCAAATACAATACACTGCTGAAGGATGATAAGACCTATCCATATATCAAAGTGACACTGGGAGAGGATTATCCGCGCGTCATGTCTGTGCGCCAGATGAAGAAGGATAAGGCGAAATATTTTGGACCGTTCACAAACGGCGGGGTCAGGGAGAGTATTGATCTGATTAACAAACTCTGCCAGCTCAGGACATGCAGCAGAAAATTGCCGCGGGACTGTGGCAGGGAGCGCCCCTGCCTGAATTATCATATTGGCCAGTGCTGTGCGCCCTGTCAGGGCGATGTCACGAAGGAGGCGTACGCGGAGCGGATCGCTCAGGCCATTGATTTTCTGAACGGAAAACAGCAGCCGATTATCAAAGAGTTAAAGGAGAAAATGCAGCAGGCTTCGGAGAGGATGGACTTCGAGGAGGCAATCCGGTACCGAGACCTGATTGAGAGTGTCAAAAAGGTCAGCGAGACGCAGAAGATGTCGGATAATGTGGGTGAGGATAAAGATATTATTGCACTTGCAATCGATGGAAACGAAACTGTTGTTCAGGTGTTTTTCCTGCGAAACGGGAAGCTGATTGGCAGGGAACATTTTTATATGATGCAGGTTGAGGAACCGACAGCAGACAATATCCTCACAAGCTTTGTCAAGCAGTTCTATGCGGGAACGCCATTTATACCAAGGGAAATCATGCTTCAGGAGGCAATTGAGGATATGGAGCTGGTGGAGCGGTGGCTGACGGGCAGAAAAGGAGCGCGCGTTCATTTGAGAGTGCCGCTAAAGGGTTCAAAGGAGCGGCTGGTGGACCTGGCGGCCAGAAATGCCCAGCTCGTCCTGAGCCAGGACCGGGAGCGTATCAAGCGCGAGGAGGGCAGAACCATCGGTGCGGTGAGGGAGATTGAGGAAATTCTCGGCATCCGTCCATTGACGCGCATGGAGGCATTTGATATCTCGAACACCAGTGGATTTGCCAATGTGGGTTCCATGGTTGTCTATGAGAAGGGAAAGCCTAAACGCAGTGATTACCGCAAGTTCCGCATGAAGACTGTCGCAGGCCCCGATGATTATGCATGTATGCATGAGGTTCTGACGAGGCGATTTCGGCACGGACTGGATGAGCGCGAGGAGATGAGACGTGACGAGAACAGTGTCGGGGAGGATTTCGGAAGCTTTACAAAGTTTCCAGATTTGCTGCTGATGGACGGCGGACGCGGTCAGGTCAACATTGCACTGCAGGTATTGGAGGAGCTTGGGATTCATATTCCGGTCTGCGGCATGGTAAAGGATGACAGCCATCGCACCAGAGGGCTGTATTTTAACAATGTGGAGCTGCCGATTGACACACACAGCGAGGGCTTTAAGCTGATTACACGCATTCAGGACGAAGCGCACCGCTTTGCGATTACATATCACAGGTCGCTGCGGAGCAAAGCGCAAGTGCACTCTGTGCTTGACGAGATACCAGGTGTGGGACCGAGCCGCAGAAAGGCACTCATGAAGTATTTTAAATCGATAGAAGAGCTCCGCAGCGCAGATGCCGCCAGGATTTCCGAAGTGCCGGGGATTACGGCGAAAGTGGCGGAGGAGATATATCAGTTTTTTGCAAAAGAGAAGGAAACGAAATGATATGGGAATAAATACTTATATTTCAATCAGTCGGGAGGCAACGAAAATAGATGGCTAAAAAAATATTTGTTGTTGGGATGGCCTGCCTGCTGACTTTGTGGCTTGTGGGCTGCTATGAATACCGGGGACCCTATACCCAAGCGGATGTAGAGGAATATCTGACAGGAAGATACCCGGATGAGACGATCAATATCCGGAAAAAGGAGCTTCAGACCTGGGACTGTTGGTTTGACGATCTGCCAGATGCTGTTTTTCAGGTTTGGGTAGGCCAGGGCGGCGGCGATCCGGTACCGATGCTTTACTCCCGGCTGGTTTCTGATGAAGCAAAGGTAATTCCGGCATATTATATGGAGCAATATCAGAAAGAGGGGGGCAGCTTAGATGCCTGGGAACTGAGTTACAATATTCTGGGTACCAAATACACTTCTATAGCCGATGCCGCCCTGGCTTTAGAACAGCTGTCCGCCTTTTTTGCCTGGATAGAGAGCAAGCCTTTGGCTCAGTTGGTGCCAAAAGGACAGTATAACTTTCAACCGGAACTGCCTTGGCGGACCTATTCTCCTCAGTTCCACAGCTTTCAGGAAGCGGTTGTCCAAGGGCCAAAAGACACATCGGAGGCGGTACAGGAGGCTCTGGAGGATTCCGTAAAGAAATATTATGCCTTTTACTTGCTGCATTGTGATGAATTTTCCCAGACAGAACTGGAAGATTACGCAGTGAAAACCTGGCCCTGGACTCCGAAGCCAGGGATCCGGCAAGGGGAGGAAACTTTACCGCCGGAGCTGTTGGCCGGCATCGGCCTGGAAAGCGGTGTTATCAGCTATGGCGGCCTATATACGCTGCTGACCCGTCTGGATTTTGATGTGAAAGGTACGGCGGAGCATTTTACGGTCACTGGCGCAGACGGGCATTCCTACGAATTTTCTTACAGCTTTTGGGAGGAAAGGGAGATGGACTGGACCAATAACCAAACGATCACTCTTCCAGTATGGTACCATCTTCGGGACGGCTACCCTGTTGCAGTGGAGGGGGAAACCAGCTGGTTTTACCGGGGGCCGGTTATTGATCTTGATGCAGGCTGGAACATTGACACCCATAACGGCTACATTCATTTTTATATGCCGTTTCGGGAAATTACCGGCCTGACCGTTTCCTAGAGCGTGTTTGAAAAATCATTCCTACCATCTGCACGCCCCACTTTGCGTGATATTTGCGCCAAATTCAGGTTACATAGCCCGCT